>NZ_JAQMUH010000135.1:0-30022 GCF_028331025.1 Anabaenopsis arnoldii
GGTACTGTGGAATTGTCAGTAAGTATGAGTGAGGAAGATATTCTGTTTACCATCACAGATCAAGGTAAAGGTATTCCCCCGGAAAAATTAGAAGCGATCTTCGGGAGGTTTCAACAAGTTGATGTATCCGACGCTCGCCAAAAAGGCGGTACAGGTCTGGGTCTGGCAATTTGTAGAAGCATTGTTGAAGAACATCAGGGTAAAATTTGGGCAGAAAGTGTATTAAATATTGGTAGCACATTTTACTTTACTATACCGAGAAAATATCTATGACAAAAAAAATTTTGATTGTCGATGATGAAAAAGATATTTGTGCTGTTTTACGAGTATCTTTAGAAAAGTTTGCCCTTTGGCAAGCAATTGTAGCCACATCCGGAAAAGAAGCTATACTCAAAGCTAAATTAGAATCCCCCGATGCAATTTTATTAGATGTATCTATGCCAGATATGGATGGTTTTCAAGTCTGGGAAAAGTTACAAGCTGATACTGCTACCCAATTGATACCAGTTATTTTAGTAACTGCAAAGGTATTATCAAAAGATCGGAAACATTTTAGCACAATGGGTGTTGCTGGAGTGATTACCAAACCTTTTAACCCCGTGACGATTTGCGAGGAAATAGTCAGAATAATATCTGAACATGATCTCAAAAAGCAAGAAAATCTCTGAATTCATACAAGCTGCTATATTGATGCTGCCAAGAAAATCCTAAACATCAATACCTATAATAACAGTATGGTATTTTTTGACCCCAAGAGATGCAGTGGTGAGCATCTACCTGGTTTTAGTCATTTCAACACTAATTCTGCCACCAAAATCAGGAATAGGCGCGGCGGGTTTACTGAGAATGACTTGCACTTTTGTGACGCGATCGCACTTTTCCAGCATAGAATCAGCGATCACACTTACTAATTTTTCTACTAAAGCAAACTTAGCTGTTTTTACCAGATGTTGTATGGAACTAATGACAGTGCGATAATCTATAGTATCTTCAATGGCATCAGTCTTAGCAACGGTGGACATATCTAACCATAACTTCACATCCACCTCAAACCACTGCCCTAATACCTGTTCTTCTGGTAGATATCCAGTGTAACCATAGCAGCGAATATTAGTTAAATGAATGCAATCCATAAGACCTTGAGAGTAAATTTGACATTTAGCGGTGACTGGAAAACTTCAACTTTCCCAGAGAAATTTGCAAGAGAATTTCAAATGATAGGATGGCTATGCTTGATTTAACACCAGCCTATCAGAATGTTAATCAACTTTGGGCTTACATATTGACCGAGACACTCAAACGCTTGGGATTGAACTGTGTAGTCATTTGTCCTGGTTCCCGTTCTACACCTTTAGTAGTCGCCTTTGTCGAGCAAATACCTGATATTGAAGCCATTTCTATTCTTGATGAGCGTTCAGCCGCTTTTTTCGCCTTGGGAAGAGCCAAAGCCACCGGGGTTCCTGTAGCATTGGTTTGCACATCTGGAACCGCAGGAGCGAATTTTTACCCCGCAATCATTGAGGCCCAAGAAAGTCGTGTACCATTGTTGGTGTTAACCAGCGATCGACCACAAGAATTAAGAAATTGTCATTCGGGGCAAACCATAGACCAAGTAAAATTATATAGTAATTACCCAAACTGGCAAGCAGAGTTAGCTATACCCTCCCCAGACTTGAAAATGCTCGGTTATCTCCGACAAACCGTCATTCATGCTTGGGAGCGCTGTCAAATTCCCACACAGGGGCCAGTTCATTTAAATATTCCCTTCCGTGACCCCCTCGCACCCATTCCCGATGGAACTGACTTGAGGAATTTACAGTCAAACTTACACCCAGAAGCCTTTTTTGCAGGTGTAGGAAAGACTAACCTCATTCCCCACTCCCCATTCCCCATTCCCCAACAGTGGTTACAATCTGAACGCGGGATCATCATCGCCGGTGTCGCTCAACCCCAAAAAGCCGAGAAATATTGTCAAGCGATCGCCCATCTTTCCCAAACACTCAACTGGCCTGTTTTAGCTGAGGGACTTTCCCCACTCAGAAATTATGCTAGCCTCAACCCATACTTAATTTCCACCTACGATATCATTTTACGTAATCAGAAACTTGCCCAAGAATTAACACCAGAAATAGTAATTCAAATTGGCGAAATGCCTACCAGTAAAGAACTACGTCACTGGCTATCTAACACCCAACCCCAATACTGGATAATTGATAGTAGTTATCAAGACCTAGACCCTTTACATGGAAAAACCACACATTTAAGGATATCTGTAGAAAATATATATGACTGGGGCGCAGTGAATAGTCACCCAGGGATTTATTTACAAAAATGGTGTTATCTAGAAATACAAGTCCGAAAAAAAATTGATGAAATATTTGCGAATATAGACGAAATAATTGAAAGTAAAATCTCGTGGGTAATTTCTCAAAATCTCCCCCCACTAACACCCCTATTTATTTCTAATAGTATGCCGGTCAGGGATGTAGAATATTTCTGGAAACCGAATAACTTAGGTGTGCAACCTTATTTTAACCGAGGTGCAAATGGCATTGATGGCATACTATCCACAGCATTAGGAATTGCACACCATCAGCAAAGTAGTGTGCTGTTAACAGGGGACTTGGCCTTATTACATGATACCAACGGATTTTTAATTAAAAACAAATTCCTAGGACATTTGACCATTGTGTTAATTAATAACAATGGTGGGGGTATTTTTGAAATGTTACCCATAGCCAAATTTGAGCCACCATTTGAAGAATTTTTTGCCACTCCCCAGAATATCGATTTTGCTCGGTTATGTGCTACATACAATATACCGCATGAGTTTATTAGTTCTTGGGAACAGTTACAGAAGAAATTGTCTGTTTTACCAAATAAGGGAATTAGAGTTTTAGAAGTCAGGACAAATAGAAAATTAGATGCTCAGTGGAGAAAAGAAAGTTTAGAGAAATTAGCGCTAGATATTGCAGTGCATCTCTTGTAAGGTAAACTAGCAGCGGGCAAGATGCCCAAACCACAAGATACAAAAGTTACTCACATAAAATTCTCAATTCTCATCTCATCTTACTATATACATCATGCACATTAACTGGCAAATAGCCAAAAACTACGAAGATATACTGTATCACAAAACCGATGGCATTGCTAAAATTACCATTAACCGTCCCCATAAACGGAATGCCTTCCGTCCCAAAACCGTCTTTGAACTGTATGACGCTTTCTGTGATGCCCGAGAAGATACTAGTATAGGCGTAGTTCTATTTACTGGTGCTGGACCACACACTGATGGTAAATACGCTTTCTGTTCTGGGGGAGATCAAAGTGTCCGAGGACAGGCCGGTTATGTTGACGATGCTGGGATCCCCCGCTTAAACGTCTTAGACTTGCAGCGACTGATTCGTTCTATGCCAAAAGTGGTAATTGCTTTAGTAGCTGGTTATGCTGTGGGTGGTGGACACGTGCTGCACTTGATTTGTGACCTCACCATTGCCGCGGATAATGCTATTTTTGGACAGACTGGCCCTAAAGTAGGCAGTTTTGACGGTGGTTTTGGTGCTAGTTATCTCGCCCGTATTGTGGGACAAAAAAAAGCACGGGAAATTTGGTTTTTATGCCGCCAATATAATGCACAACAAGCTCTAGATATGGGTTTAATTAATTGTATTGTCCCAGTAGAACAACTAGAAGCTGAAGGTATTCAATGGGCGCAAGAAATTTTAGAAAAAAGTCCGATTGCAATTCGGTGTCTAAAAGCAGCATTCAACGCTGATTGTGACGGACAAGCTGGTTTACAAGAACTGGCCGGAAACGCCACCTTACTGTATTACATGACAGAAGAGGGTTCTGAGGGAAAACAAGCCTTTTTAGAAAAACGTCCCCCGAATTTTCGCACCTTTCCTTGGCTACCTTAAAATGTCGATACTTAATCGCTTTTTTTGATTAAGCACACCAAATAAATAGAAAACCACAGATAAATACTATATTTGCGCCATCTGAGTCTTAGCCTCCTGGGAAGTGTAGGTAGTTATTTCCTCTACAGGCGCAATCATAGTATTCTCTGGATGTGTAGCCAGAGTTGGTGAAGAACCTAAAACTCTTGTTGCATCTGGTAAACCCCAAGCGTCTTCCAACGTTTCCCAAGAAGGTGCAAAAGGTGGAAGCGCCAAAGAGCAAGCTTTCCAACTTGCTTGTACGGGGCTTCCTAACTTCTGACACATTCCGCCTCGGCGACCTTCTGGCTGGTAATGACGACAATATCTACAGGCAGATGTCAAGGATTTAATGGGTTTCATTGGGGTTCATCTTTAAATGCAATTTATGATTAATTTCTATTGTTCTTATATTGTGCCTTTATATATAAATAGGTAAGATCACCAAAAAGTCATTATTTTACCTAGGTTTCAGCGATCCCCGCACCGGGATAAACTTTACGATCTCTTTATATTCTTGTTATATATGTAAATGATCACAGGAGTGGGTACACGCTTATTTAAGACTAAAAACCGCTAGGGATCAAAGATAAAGTTAGGATCATGGATTTAAATTAAATCCTAAATTGATGAATCGGGTATGGTCGGTGTCATGAAATCTCCCAGTTTACTCAGGATAAACGGCAGACTTTAAAATAAACTCATATAGTTATTAACTCATAAAGATTTAAAACTGCTTGGAAACACAAACACAACACACACCCCAACGCTGGAGTTCACCGGGTGGGGTGGGAGCCTGACACTGTGGACAAAGGGGTAAGCCATGCGATCGCCCTTGCATTCTTTTAGCCCAGGATGCAAAAGCCATCTTGGGATTCTCAATAGTGGGTGTAGTCTCACTCGGTGAACTACTGACATCACCCAGATAACTGGGATGCTCCTGTGGGATAATGCTTATGGGCTGTAAGTAATCTGGAAGAGGCTGCCAATCTTTAGTGGAAAAGCGAATATCTACCAACGGCTCAGACAAATTTTGATTTAACTTTAAAAGCACAGCGGTGCGTCCAAATGTCATGTTCTGCGCCCAAGCAGCGCTAGAAGTTGCTACGAATAAAACATGACGCTGAATTGATAACGGACGCGTATGGGTAGCAGCCACTTTTCCCACAATATCTGGCCATAACTCTAGCAAGCGCTGCAAGGGTTGTTCTTGCCATTTGGCTTGTTGTTTTAGACCATCTAAAATATGATTAACTGACTTAAACGACATCTTGAGAGATTAAAATTTTTTCAGACCTATTTAAAATAGTGGCAGATAAATATGTCAGCTAAAACACACCTGGTTTAAATATTCCCCCAGGAAGGTAAAAGTCTAGGATAGGATGAAGACAATATTTATCATTTATCCGGCTGAGTCCATGGGTATTGGATATTGCATTCTTTTTGCCTAGTACTTAGTTTCCATTCCACGGCACTGTGGACAAAACATCAATGGAGAGTCAACATGGAAATTATCAAGCGTATCCTGCGGATAATTCGCGCTAATATCAATAGCTTGCTAGGTAGTGCCGAAGATCCAGAGAAAATTCTCGAACAAGCCGTCATGGAGATGCAGGACAACTTGGTGCGATTACGACAAGGAGTCGCACAGGCCATCGCCACTCAAAAACGCACCGAAAGACAGGCCGCTGGCGCACAATCAACATCAGAAGAATGGTATCGCCGCGCTCAATTAGCACTACAACAGGGAAATGAACTTTTAGCACGGGAAGCTTTAACTAAACGCAAAGCTTATCAAGAAACGGCTACGGCTCTATCTACTCAAATAGAGCAGCAAAATGAGATAGTAGCTAGACTAAAAAAGGATATGCGATCGCTAGAGTTAAAAATCAGCGAGGCGAAAACCAAAAAAGATATGTATATAGCTCGCGCCCGTTCCGCTGAGGCTGCTGTCCGACTCCAGGATATGCTCGATACTACCTCCCCTACCAGTAGTCTCAATGCCTTTGAGCGCATGGAAGATAAAGTTTTGCAAATTGAAGCCCAATCAGAAGCCATGGCGCAACTGGGTACTGACGACTTACAAAAACAATTCGACTCCCTAGAAGCTGCTAGTGACATCGATAGGGAATTAGCAGCCCTCAAAGGTCAGGTGTTAAGTCAACAGCAATTACCTGAGAGTCAAGACCGCTAAACATTGGGCAATGAGCACATTTAGGATATATCTTAAAAAATAACGGGCTTCGGGAGGTAGGGAACCAAGCGGGAAAAATTACATTGAAATAGACAGCTACTAAAATAGTAAAAAAGAAAACTTAATCACAAAACGCGTCCACTGCCAAAGGAAAAAAAATTATGGGATTATTTGATCGAATTAGACGAGTAGTCAGCTCTAACCTCAACGACTTGGTGAATAAAGCTGAAGACCCAGAAAAAATGCTAGAACAAGCTATCCTGGAAATGCAGCAAGACTTGGTACAGTTGCGTCAAGGTGTAGCTCAGGCGATCGCTGCTCAAAAACGCACTCAGACACAGTACAATGAGTCCCAAAATGAAATCAACAAGTGGCAACGCAATGCTCAATTAGCCCTGCAAAAGGGCGATGAAAACCTAGCACGACAAGCTCTAGAACGTAAAAAGAGTTTTAGTGATACCAGTCTGGCTCTCAAAACTAGCTTAGATCAGCAAACCACTCAAACTGAAACCCTCAAGCGCAACTTAATGCAGCTAGAAAGCAAGATTTCTGAAGCCAAAACCAAAAAAGAAATGCTCAAAGCTCGCATTACCTCCGCCAAAGCCCAAGAGCAACTCGAAGGTATGGTGCGGGGGATGAGTACCAGCAGCGCCATGGCTGCATTTGAGCGCATGGAAGAAAAGGTCTTGATGCAAGAAGCTCGCGCCCAAGCCGGAGCGGAGTTGGCTGGTGCGGATTTAGAAACCCAATTTGCCCAGTTGGAAAGTAGCGATGTTGATGATGAGTTAGCAGCATTGAAGGCACAAATGCTACCACCTGCGGCAGCACCCAACCAACTACAAACACCACCAGAAAAAGAGAGCAGCGCTGCCAAATCTTATGATGTTGTTGATGCCGACTTAGAAGCCCTGAAAAGGCAATTAAATGAAATAGATTAAATGTAAGGCATATTTCCTTACTTCTACGTAATTCCCACAACTTCGCTTGTGGGATGTTACATGAGCATTCAACTATTTTTCGCTTTTCATCACCATCATTAATGACAGTATCCAGCACTTTTAAGATAAAGTATTGTGTGTGAACTTTGATTAATGTCACTTAATGGAGACTGTCATGAGTGAAGGCGTAATCACCATAACTGATAATGAATTTGAATCAGAAGTATTGCAGTCCGAGCAACCTGTGTTAGTTTACTTTTGGGCTTCCTGGTGTGGCCCATGTAAATTGATGTCGCCCTTAATTAACCTTGCGGCTACCAAATACAGCGATCGCCTGAAAATAGTTAAAATGGAGGTCGATCCTAACCCCACCACCGTGAAAAACTACCAAGTAGAAGGTGTACCAGCCTTTAGACTCGTTCAGGGAGAAAAGCTATTAGCATCCACAGAAGGAGCGATTGGCAAAGACAGATTACTTCAGTTTTTAGATAAACACTTAAGTAATAATTAGTCTAGGGGCAGTAGCTAACTAATGACTAAGGACTAATGACTAATATGCAGTTTGCTCACCGTTTACAACCCCTGCAATCCAATGTATTTGCTGATATGGACAAAGCGAAAGCTGTGGCTTTATCAGCAGGAAGGCAGTTAATTGACCTGTCCTTAGGATCTTCGGACTTACCAGCTCAACCCCACGTAATTGAAGCCATAGCCAAATCTCTCCCTGACCCGAGTACCCACGGTTACTTATTGTTTCACGGTACTCAAGGATTTCGCCAAGCAGCTGCTCGCTGGTATCAAGAAAAATTTGGTATCAAAGTTGACCCAGAAACAGAGGTGCTGCCCCTCATTGGTTCCCAGGAAGGTACAGCCCATCTACCCTTAGCAGTCCTGAATCCAGGGGATTTCGCCTTATTATTAGATCCGGGCTACCCATCCCACGCGGGGGGAGTACATTTAGCTAGTGGTCAAATATACCCAATGCCACTAAGGGCAGAAAACAATTTCTTGCCGGTATTTGCGGAGATTCCAGCAAATGTTTTGGCCCAATCCCGGATGATGGTATTGAGCTATCCTCATAATCCTACGACCGCCATCGCTCCTTTATCTTTCTTCCAAGAGGCTGTGGTTTTCTGTCAGGAACATAATTTGGTTCTAGTTCACGATTTCCCCTATGTGGATTTGGTATTTGGGGAAACTGACAATGTACCCTCTGTGCTGCAAGCTGACCCAGATAAAAGTGTCTCTATTGAATTTTTTACCCTTTCTAAGTCCTATAATATGGGGGGCTTCCGTATAGGCTACGCCATCGGTAATCCCCACTTAATTCAGGCTTTACGCCAAGTCAAAGCAGCCATTGATTTTAATCAGTATCGCGGTATTTTGAATGGTGCGATCGCCGCCCTTACAGGACCTCAAGGGGGAGTCACAGATGCTGTTAATACCTTCGCTAAACGTCGGGATGCGTTTATCACCGCTTTACACCGTATCGGTTGGCCAGTACCCACACCCGCAGGGACAATGTACATCTGGGCTAAGTTACCCTCCCATTGGGATCAAAATTCTGTGGAATTCTGCACTGAGTTAGTCAAACAAACTGGTGTAGCAGCTTCTCCGGGTGCTGGTTTTGGCAAATCTGGAGAAGGATATGTCCGCTTTGCTTTGGTACATGAACCACCGTTACTGGAAACCGCTGTGGAGAGAATTGCTAAATTTCTTCAAACTTCACACCCAGCATAAACTTAAAATAAAGTTAGGTATATTCTCAAATTACCTAACTTTAACCGTGAATGTATCTGATAAAACACTACCACTGATTAAAGAGCCTGAACGTTTATCAGCCCGTCTTGGGGAAATCCCCGCGGAGCCGGGTGTTTATTTGATGCGCGACCGGAGCGATCGCATTATCTATATAGGGAAATCACGGAAATTGCGATCGCGTGTTCGTTCCTACTTTCGCGAGGGAAATCACAAAAGCCATCGTACAGCTACCATGGTTCAGCAGGTGACGGAGATTGAATTTATTGTCACCGATACCGAAGCCGAAGCATTAGCCCTAGAAGCCAACTTAATTAAGCAGCATCAGCCATATTTTAACGTTTTACTCAAAGATGACAAAAAATATCCCTATATCTGTATTACTTGGTCAGAAGACTATCCCCGGATTTTCATCACTCGCAAACGTCAACTAGGTAACGCTCAAGATAAGTTTTACGGTCCTTATACAGATACAGGTTTATTACGAGAAATATTAAGCATATCTAAACGCATTTTTGCACTGCGACAACGACGCCAACCACTGTTTAAGGACCGTCCTTGCTTGAATTATGACCTAGGGCGATGTCCTGGTGTATGTCAACAGTTAATTTCCCCCCCAGAATACCGCAAAACTGTAGAAAAGGTGGCGATGATCTTCCAAGGAAGAACCCAGGAATTGATTGATATTCTCACAGCACAAATGCAAACCGCAGCTGAAGCCTTAAACTTTGAATTAGCGGCGCGGATTCGTGATCAAATATCTGGGTTAAAATCCTTAACCGCTGATCAAAAGGTTTCCTTACCAGATGATACAGTTTCACGGGATGCTTTAGCACTGGCAACTGACAAAGAACACGCTTGTATTCAATTATTTCAGATTCGCGCCGGGAAACTTGTAGGACGGTTGGCATTTGTCGCCAATAGTCATGCTGAACCGGGAGCGATTTTACAGCGAGTTTTAGAAGAGCATTATCAACCTGCTGATGCGGTGGAAATTCCCACAGAGATTTTAGTACAGCACGAGTTACCAGATGGGGAAATATTGGCGGATATCTTGACTCAACGCAAGGGGAGAAAAGTCACAATTTCAGTACCCCAGCGCCAAACTAAGGCAGAATTAATTGAGATGGTCCAGCGGAATGCTGAGTATGAATTACAGAGAATGCAGAAGTTAGGCGATCGCAACCATGAAGCCATGGCAGATTTAGCCGCTATTCTTAATTTACCAGATTTACCCCACCGCATGGAAGGTTATGATATTTCTCACATTCAGGGGTCTAATGCTGTGGGTTCCCAAGTTGTATTTATTGATGGGTTACCTGGTAAACAGCACTATCGCCACTACAAAATTAAAAACCCCACGGTGACAACTGGACATTCAGATGATTTTGCCAGTTTAGCTGAAGTTATCCATAGGCGATTTCGTCAGTATAGCGCCGACCCACAATTACCCAGGGTAGGGAATCCCGATTGGCCTGATTTAATTATGATTGATGGCGGTAAAGGTCAGTTATCGGCGGTGGTGGCTGTCCTGCGGGAAATGAATTTATTAGCAGACCTGCGGGTTGTCAGTTTGGCCAAGCAACGAGAAGAGATTTTTTTACCCGGACAGTCTCAACCTTTAGAAACTGACGCGGAACAACCAGGAATACAGTTATTGCGCCGGTTAAGAGATGAAGCCCATCGTTTTGCTGTGAGTTTTCATCGTCAACAACGCAGTGAGCAATTTAAGCGATCGCGTTTAGATGAAATTCCCGGCTTAGGACATCATCGACAAAAGCAGCTTTTAGGACATTTCCGCTCTGTTGATTATATCAGACAAGCCACACTCACACAACTAGCTGAGGTTCCAGGGATTGGACCGAGGTTAGCCCAAGAAATTTACAATTATTTCCATCCGCATCACAATAATTAACAATTATTTACCTGCTGGAATTCCTAGCAGGATTTAAATGATCTCTTCAATATCTCTTCAATTTTTACATTAAATGTTAACAAAATCTTAAAAGAGAAATTTTGTTACAGAGGATACAGTAATTTATCACTGTTACTTTTTCAATACAATAAAGGCTGTTAAAACATATCAGTCGCACTATAAAACCAAGCTCTCTCAAACGATTAATCATAGGGATCACTCATTTTCTAACAAATCTATAAGTGAAAATTTGATTTCTATATCTAAAGTAAGATGGTAATTTTGTAAAAATAGGATAGCATACAAAGACAATAAAAACCTCAATTTCAAACTTTCAGGAAAAGCATCAACCAATATCAAAGTTTCTTATTGCTGCATCTAAATTTAAAATTCTTGCCTTCTCGATTAATAAATAGTTACAACCAGGGGTTTAAAAATGAATACAGTCCAAAAAGTTCACTGCCCAAATTGCGGCAGTGATGCGGAAAGACACTATATTACTGATAGTCACTTAACCAGGACACAATGCCCAAGTTGCGATTACTTGATGATCAGTTGCACCTTGACCGGGAAAGTAATTGAGGCTTATGCACCTGGTATTTCTGTCACAAAACAATTGAGTGCTAAAGTTAGGTAAACACTTACTTACTGGCCCGGAGTTGTCCACAAGCAGCATCAGCTTCTAAACCACGAGAATAGCGGACACTCACAGCAATTTTTTGTTGTTTGAGAACGTTCACAAAGGCTTGAATGCGATCGCCTTTGGGGCGCTTGTAGTCAACTTCCTGGATGGGATTGTAGGGAATCAAGTTCACATGACTTTGGAATCCCCGCAGACATTTTGCTAGTTGTAAAGCGTGCTCTGGTAGGTCATTAAACCCAGCCAGGAGAATATATTCAAAAGATATACGTCTTCTCGTGATTTCCACATATTCCCGACATTCATCTAACAAGTCTTCTAGAGGATATGGTCGGGCGCTGGGAATGAGTTGTTCTCTAAGTGCTTGGTTGGGTGCGTGCAAACTCACAGCTAGAGTGACTTGTAAATTCTGTCGGGCAAATTGACGGATGCGATCGCGAATACCAACGGTAGAAACAGTCAGCGATCGCTGTCCAATACCCACGTCTTGATTTAAGCATCTTAAAGATGCTAATACATTATCAGTATTTAATAACGGTTCACCCATCCCCATAAATACCACATGGCTAACCCGTTCCTGAAAATCTTCTTGCACCGTCAATACTTGATCGACGATTTCATGTATTTCTAAGTTGCGAGTGTAGCCACCCTTACCAGTAGCGCAAAAATCACAGGCCATGGGACAACCTACCTGAGTAGAAACACAAACTGTCAGCCGTTTTGCCGTGGGAATACCAACAGTTTCAATGATTTGATCATCTGCAAGTCGTAACAGATATTTTATCGTGCCATCCGGTGCCACAGCACGATGATGTATCGTTGAACGTCCAATGGGGATTTCTGCAAGTTCTGCACGCCACTGTTTAGGAAAGACAGAAATATCAGCTAGCGATCGCACACCCTGATGATAAATCGAATCGTGCAGCTGTTTACCTCGATAAGCTGGCTGTCCCTGCTGTTGTACCCACCCGCTTAACTCGGAAACAGAAGCACCTAGTAGGGGCGGAATTATTGCTGATTTGACTGAATTTACCTGAGAAACAAGAGGCGTAGCAGACATAAATAATCAAAAATTGATACTTGATTTCTATGCTACAACTTTCAAATCATTTTGGGCGTGCTTCTCTTGAAGGGGGGACAAATGAACCACAGCAGGCCAGAAAACACAGCCAACTAGGAAAAATCATCTAGCGTTTCCACCTTTAGTGAGCAAACCAAATTATCTGTGTCCATCTGTGGTTAATTAACCCTTAAAAGTACCTACCAAACAGAGAACTGCTATATTTATCTAGTATTTATACTTAGGTAACCAGAAATTTTTCCACTTGAAACTCTGCTGATTCGACAATTGGGTAGGTTTCGCCCATGGCTTGGGCGAATTTGGCTGCAATTATTTGTAAATCTTCTCCGGGTATGGCTTGCCACTGTTCTCTTGTTGCCCAACGAATAATTAAAATAAGTTCTGTGGGGTCATTGGGGTTAGTCCATACTTCTTTACCCAAAAATCCTGGATACTTAGCCAGGGTTGTTGTCCAAATTTCGCTATCCTTCTGGATGTAATTTGCTCGCGCTTCTCGGGGAACTTGAAATTTCAGGAGTTCTATCACCACACTATTTAATTTCCTTTCTGTTTTTCAGAATTTGCCAAAATAGAAATGTAGGCTAAAATCACAACTTTTCCAGCATAGCTTGATGACTACACTCAACAGTCAAACTCAGCTAGCGGAGAATAAGGAACACCGAAGAAAGTATGGATAGTAATAATTGGTTACAACAGTTAATGATGCTCGGTATTGGTACAACGTCTTTGGTAGCTGAAAAAATGCGCCAAGTCAGTGACGATTTGGTCAAGGACGGTAAACTCGATCCTGAACAAGCTAAGGCGGTCATGGATGATATTGTACAGCAGTTAAGGTCAGACCAAGGAAACTGGGAAGAGCAAATGCAGCGACAAATGCGGAATGTTATGCAGGATTTCGGCGTTGCTCGTCAATCTGAAGTGGATGAATTACGGGGTAGAATTGACCGTTTAGAGCGTCAAGTGCGTGATTTAGAAAATAAGCTTTGGCGTTAAACTAAATTGTGTCCTCTTGATCATCTGAAAAATGTCAGGTTGCCTCATTAGGGAGAGCTAATTTTGAAATCAATTTTTCTCAGCGTGGGTTTCATGCTGGTTTGTGTTTTAGTTCTGGTATTAGCACAAGTTGGTAATAAAGTCAACTCTGCTGTTGCCGCTAATTTAACAGAAACTACACCAGCACCCACGAATGTCACCAAAAACCAAACCTTGATTGCGAGTAATAGTATGTCTGATACCAGTGTTGTAACTAATCCATCTGGATTGAAATATGTGGAATTGGAAGAGGGAACTGGGGCGAGTCCTGAACGGGGACAAACCGTTGTAGTTCACTACACCGGTACTTTAGAAAATGGGAAGAAGTTTGATAGCTCACGCGATCGCAATAGTCCCTTCGAGTTTAAAATCGGTATCGGACAGGTGATCAAAGGTTGGGATGAAGGACTAAGCACCATGAAAGTAGGCGGTCGTCGTCAGTTAATCATTCCCCCGGAGTTAGGTTATGGTTCCCGTGGTGCTGGTGGTGTGATTCCACCCAACGCTACTTTGCTGTTTGACGTGGAATTACTGGGTATTAAGTAGGAAATATAGCAGTTATCTGTTTGGTGAGGTACTTTTAAGGGTTAATTAACCACAGAGGTACACAGATGGACACAGATAATTCGGGTTCCTCACTAGACCTGAAAACGCTATCAGGGAAGGGGATGGAAGTGTGGGAGCATTAAGCCTATTTCTTCTTTCCCCAATTCCCAATTAATTATTATTACTAATAATGACCTTGTTTCGCTAAATTTTTAAACTTTGTAAACTGCGGATCAAATAAAAGTTTTATGGTTCCCGTCGGACCGTTACGGTGTTTCGCGATGATGATTTCTGCAATTCCTCGATCTGGACTGTCGGGATTATAATAATCATCGCGGTATAACATGACAACTAAATCCGCGTCTTGCTCAATACTGCCGCTTTCTCTCAAATCTGACAACATGGGGCGCTTATTGGTACGCGCTTCTACACCACGACTCAACTGAGATAAGGCAATTACTGGTACAGATAATTCCCGGGCTAAACCTTTGAGAGAACGAGTAATTCGGGATAGTTCTTGCACGCGGTTATCACCTGCACCCTCCATTAATTGCAAATAATCTATGACAATTAATCCTAATTCTGTTCCTTGTTCTGCTTGCAGTCGTCTGGACTGACTACGCATTTGGGTGATGGTAATATTAGCTGTATCATCAATAAAAAGGGGTAGGTCTGAAAGTTTATCAATGGCACGGCTTAAAGGTTCCCATTGTGTTTGACTAATGCGTCCACTGCGCAGATAACCAGTTTCAATCCCCGCTTCACTAGCTAATAGTCTCTGTACTAGCTGTTCTTTGGACATTTCTAAGCTGAAAAAGGCAATTGGTAATTTATAACCAGCTGCAATGTTGTGAGCCAGATTCAAGCAAAATGCCGTTTTCCCCATTGATGGCCTACCGGCGATGATAATTAAATCAGAACGCTGAAAGCCAGTGGTCATGGAGTCTAAATCATAGAAACCACAAGGAATTCCCGGTAAGGCAATACCTTGGTGGCGAGTTTCAATATCTTGAAAGGTATTAATCAGAGTATCAGAAATGTGAGTTAGACCTAATTGGGGACGTTCTTGAGTAACACCAAAAACTTTTTGTTCTGCTTGGTCTAAAATTATCGGTAGTTCGCTTTCTGTCTCGTAACCAAGATGAACAATTTCGTTACCAGCTTTAATTAATTGCCGTCGCAGGTACTTTTCCATCACCAAACCGGCTAAGGCATCAATGTTAACAGCTGAGACTGTGCGGTCTACGAGAGTAGCTAATTTATTTCTCCCACCAATGCGGGCGAGGAGATCGTGATCGGCTAACCAACTGGTAACTGAGAGTAAATCTGTGGGTTTACCTTGAGCATGAAGGCGCAGCGCCGCTTGATAGATATCTTTGTGGGCGCTGATATAAAAGGCTATAGGTAAGAGGCGATCGCTTACTCGCCCAATGGCTTCTGGATCTAGTAAAATTCCCCCCAAAATCGCTTCTTCTGCTTCAATATTTTGGGGTGGTAGGCGATCGCTACCATTACCTTGAAAACTCAGTTCTTCAGACATAAGCCATTTAAGAAAAGTTGGGACTTCTTGTACAGACGCGATTATATGGCTGACGCACAGCGGTAGCTATCGCGTCTGTACTCCACACAACACCAAAATTTAACTGGCTACAACTTCAATATTGACCTGAGCGCTGACATCAGAATATAGCTTGACTTCGGCCTGGTAAGTCCCAAGATGGTTAATATCGGGAATAGAAATACCACGGCGATCAACTTCTTCACCGGTAGCTGTTTTGATCGCTTCTGCTACGTCTTGGGTAGTTACTGTCCCGAAAATCGCTTCGTTTTCACCCAGGGGTTTAGCAATTTGCAAGCTAGCAATTTTTTCTAAAGCTGCTTTTCGCTCTAAAGCTTGTTGACGCAGTTCTAATTGGCGTTGACGCTCTTTCTCCCGACGGCGTTCTACTTGTTTGAGAATACCAGGAGTGGCATGGGTTGCCAACTTTTGGGGAATGAGATAGTTACGAGCATAGCCGGGAGCTACATCTACTAAGTCGCCGGATTTTCCCAACTTGCTAATATCTTGATTTAAAACTAACTGTACACGTTTGGCCATCTTTTTTGTTTTTCTGTGTAAAATTTGATTAACTTGGGTTTTAGCGGCATCATCTGTTGATTAACCCCAGTAGCTTCGCTTATACCCTAAAGCTTACAGATCCTAGCGAATCATAGGGGTCGATCGCAACTATTTATTGATCAATTATCTCAATCAGGATTCACCCCCAGGCGCAAAGGCGCAAATGTCATATTTGCTATACCCACAGTGAGACAAATTCAAAGTTATTGCTGCTAAATAAGCCTTGGTCACTGAGTTTTAACTCAGGAATTACCAGCAGCGCCATAAAGCCCAGGGTCATGAAAGGTGCAGAAAGTTTGGAACCTAGATCTTTTGCCAAAGCATCCAGTTGTCCATACTCCTCGGCTACGGTGTAACCATCATCACCACTCATCAATCCAGCCACCGGTAGGGGAAGCGCTTTGACGGTTTTACCTTCAACAACAGCAATACCTCCTTGGGCTTGAATGACTGCATTCACTGCCCTAGAGATTTCCTCATCCGTTGTACCCACCGCTACTATATTATGAGAATCATGGGCAACACTGGAGGCGATCGCCCCTCGTTGTAGTCCAAAATTGTGGATCAGACCCATAGCAGGTGGTCTGTTTTGATAACGATTGACTACGGCGATCTTGAGGATGTCATTCTCTAAGTCTGCCACCACTTCACCATTCTCAATATTAGCCAATATATGCTTTTCCGTGGTTAGTAATTGTCCGTCCCACACCTCAATTACCCTCACCGTTGAACCTGCGGCAACAATTCGGAAATCACTTGCTTGTTTTGGCTTCGCAGTAAAATTATTTACAAATAATGCCGGGACATAGGGTAACAGTGCTTGACCTTCTTTCGCCACCAATACACCTTGGCAATAGGTACACTGCACTGTAAACTCCTCTAAATTATTCACTACTATGAAATCCGCAGGATCTGCAACTTGTAATAAACCCACATTGAGGTTGTAGTGTCTTACTGGGTTGACACAAGCAATTTGCAACACATTCATGACATCATGACCCAATATTAGGGAATGGCGCACCAGTTCATTAATGTGTCCCCTCACCAAATCATCAGGATGCAAATCATCACTACAAAACATACATTGGTCAGGGTGAGAATCAATTAAGCTGTGGAGGGCTAAATAGTTTTTAGCTGCTGAACCTTCACGAATCAGAATCTTCATCCCCACAGCGATTTTGTCTAAAGCTTCCTCTAGAGTTGAACACTCATGATCAGTTGTAATATTGGCATCAGCATACTTTTGTAAGTCTTGACCAGATAGTCCTGGCGCGTGTCCATCAATGGGATATCCTAATTTTTTAGCCAAATCAATCTTTGAGATTACCTCAGTGTTATTCCCTAGGACACCAGGGACATTCATCACTTCACTCAGATAAGAAATCCCAGGATGTTGGAATAATTGCTTGATTTCCATGGCGGTAAGGTTTGCACCTGCTGTTTCAAATGTCGTTGCGGGAACACAACTAGGTGCGCCGAATGCTATTTTAAATAGTGTTTGGGTGGCATTGGTGAGCATAAACTCCACACCGGCCATTCCTAAGACATTGGCTATTTCGTGAGGATCACAAACCGCTCCTACCGTACCATGCACCGTAGCTATACGGGCAAATTCTGTCGGCACTAGCATTGAGCTTTCGATATGGACATGGGCATCAATAAAACCTGGAAGTATGTATTGTTGGTAACTCTGTTTTGGTTCCTGTTCAATTGATTGAATACGCCCTTGAGCAATGGTAATTGTACCAGGAAATATGGTTTTGTGGATAACGTCTACAATTTGCCCAGAAATTTTAAAGGTTGACATCACCCACCTCCACCAGTTGCAGCTCGTGCCCGATATAGTTTTATCATAATCATACACCAGTATGATCGGTGGGAATAAGAGAAAATGCAGGTAATCCGTCTTAATGCACTGTCAGACAACTACATATTTTTGCTCCACGATGCTCAACAAAATCTTGCTGCTGTGGTTGACCCCGCAGTAGCTGAACCAGTATTAAAACAACTTGCAGAACTAAAGACCGAGTTAGTGGCAATTTTTCACACTCATCATCATCACGACCATGTGGGTGGAAATCAGGAGTTAATTAGACATTTCCCTGAGTTGACGGTGTATGGTGGTGCTGAGGATCAGGGGAGAATTCCCGGACAACAGGTATTTTTACAACCGGGAGATAGTGTGGAGTTTGGCGATCGCACCGCCACGGTTCTTTTTGTTCCTGGTCACACCCGCGCTCATATCGCTTACTATTTCCCCCCCACAAAACTGAGTGAACCTGGAGAGTTATTCTGTGGTGATACTTTGTTTGCAGGGGGTTGCGGTCGCTTATTTGAAGGTACACCGACCCAAATGGTCAACTCTTTGGCTCAACTACGCAATCTCCCAGACAATACTCGTGTGTGGTGTGCCCATGAGTACACTTTAAAAAATCTGGAGTTTGCTCTGACTGTAGATCCTGATAATAGCGTTTTACAAAAGCGCTACAAGGAAGTATACAACTTTCGTAGTCGCCAGGAGGCTACTGTTCCCTCATGGTTGGGGGTGGAAAAGCTGACCAATCCCTTTTTAGGTTGGGACAAACCCTCATTACAGTTAGCTGTCAAGAGTAGCGACCCAGTACAAACTTTCGCTCGTTTACGAGGAATGAAAGATAGATTCTAAGCCAAAAAAATGCTATTTTCCCTCTTAATATGTTTAATTAACATATATCTACACAGTTGTTAGCTATAGCTATTAAATCGTTCTATTTCCTAGAAAATATCTTCTCATTTGTGTATAATGCAAGCATTCGCTTACATAAAGCTACATTCTTATTTGTTGACTTGAGTCTTAACAGCAATTAATAGATATGAGAATATAACAATGGCGAACTCTGAATTTCCTGAGTCTCCAGTTTCCAGAGAAACTGAAAAGTCTGCGGTTAACAATTACAGTCACATTGAACAGCAACAACAAACATTGAAACCAAGGAAAAAGCGGCCCTGGTACTTAATCTGGCTGCTGATTCTCCTAATTGCAGGGGGTGGCTTGGGTTGGCGGTGGTGGCAAAATAGCTTTGCAGGTAGGGTAGATAGAGGCGGAGTACGGGCTGGCCAACCCATGGGAATTCCTGTAAAGTTAGCTACAGTAGAAACTACAACCATACAAGAAAGTTCAGTAATTGGCGGCTTTTTGGCATCTCCAGGCTCAGTAGCAATTAAGCCAGAGATTGACGGGCGCATTAGTGAAATTCTATTTAAAGAAGGCGATCGCGTGCAACAAGGGAAAGTAATTATTCGCCTGCAAAATAACGATACCCAAGCCCGCTTACGACAAGCAAAAGCAACATTAGACCGCACCCAAGCTCGACTAGCAGAACTCACAGCAGGTACACGTCCCGAAGAAATTGCCCAAGCCAAGGCTAGATTAGCTCAAGCCGAAGCTCGCCTACAAAATGCTAAAGGTGGAGCGCGTCCACAAGAAATTGCCCAGGCTGAAGCTCAAATTGAGGTAGCTAAAGCTGATTTGGAATTAGCACAATCAAGAGCTAGGCGATACCAAAAATTAAAGGAAGACGGAGCTGTTTCCCAAGACCAATTAGAAGGATTTCTCAGAGAACAAAGAAGCGCCGAGGCTAGACTCGAAGAAGCTCAAAGACGACTCGAACAACTTCGCAAAAGCAGAAGCGCTGATATTAATGAACTAGCTGCATCTGTAGAACTAGAAAAGCAAAATCTCAAACAACTACAGAACGGCCCCCGTGCTGAAGAAATTGCTCAAGCCCGTTCTCAAGTTATGGAAGCCGCAGCCCAAGTTCAGGTAGCCGAAGTGCAAAAGCAGTACACAAATATTGTCGCTCCTCTGACTGGTATTCTCGGTGATATCCCCGTGAAGGTGGGAGATTTTGTCAAGGAGGGAGACGAACTCACCACACTGAATAAAAATGACACTTTGGAATTAAATTTATCTGTGCCTTTCCATCAAGGTGAAAGGTTGCGGCGGGGATTACCCGTAAAAATACTAGATGCTGAAGGCAAACCAGCTAGAACAGGCAAGGTAAGTTTTATTTCACCGAATATCCAGGCAAATACTCAGAACATCTTAGCTAAAGCCACCTTTGTCAATAACACCAAGCTAATACTCAACCGCCTGAACGTCCAAGCCCAAGTTATCTGGGATGAACGTCCCGGAATCTTAATTCCCGCTGAAGCAATATCTCGGATGGGTGGACAGACTTTTGTATTTGTAGCTCAAGAGCCGAGAGAATCCCAACCGGGAATGCCGAACCTAGTAGCCCAACAAAAACCCGTGAAGTTGGGAGCTATTCAAGGAAACGATTATCACGTTATTGAGGGACTCGAAACCGGGGATAAAATTGTTGTTTCTGGTATTCTCAATCTCACTAATGGTGTGCCTATCATGCCTTTACCTGAAAAGATGCCTCAGTAAAAGCGCCGAGACACTACAATTCCTCATTCCCTCATTTTCTTATGTTTATTGATTTCTTTATCAAAAGACCCGTATTTAGCACAGTTTGTGCATTAATTGTGCTGTTGTTGGGGTTGATTAGTATTCCCACACTTCCCATTGCTCGTTTCCCGGATATTGCTCCCACTCAAATCAACGTCACCGCCAACTATAGCGGAGCTAGTGCTGAGGACGTAGAAAGCGGTGTGACAAATATCTTAGAAAGGCAAATCAACGGTATTCAAGGTATCCGCTACATTACTTCTAGTAGTAGTAACGATGGCTCTAGTACGATTACAGCCACCTTCGACTCATCCCGCAATCCAGATATTGCAGCTGTGGACGTGCAAAATCGGGTATCTATAGCCGGTCCACAACTCCCAGAAGCTGTACAGCGAACAGGCGTGAGGGTGACAAAGCAATCTAACAATATTATCTTAGCTATTGGTCTATTTGCTGAGAATAACCAGTATGACAATATATTTTTAAGTAACTATGCCGACCTTTATTTAGCAGATGTCTTAAAAAGGGTTAAAGGTGTTGGTAATGTCGTCATCTTTGGTGAACGTCGTTATGCAATGCGTCTATGGTTGGATCCCAATCGCCTGGCTAGTCGGCGGCTGACAACTGAGGATGTAGTTAATACCCTGAGGGAACAAAATTTGCAGGTGAGCGCCGGGAGAATTGGTCAAGAACCGGCTCCAGAAGGGCAAAGATATCAAATTGATGTCCGTGCTGCCAGTAGACTCACAGAACCGGAAGAATTTGCCGAAATTATCCTGAAAACTAACGATGATGGCACGTTAATTAAGCTGAAAGATGTCGGTAGGGTAGAACTGGGTGCGGAAAATTACAATACCTTTTTGCGATATCGCGCTAAAGATGCTGTAGGCTTGGGGATTTACCAGCTTCCTGGGAGTAATGCTTTAGATGTCGCCCGGGGGGTTAGGGAAGAAATGGCGCGACTGGCTCCCAATTTTCCGCCGGGAATACAGTATCAGGTGGCCTTTGACACTACACGCTTTGTGGAAGAGTCCATGTCAGAGGTGATCAAGACTCTAATTACAGCAGTAGTACTAGTTGTGATTGTAATTTTTGTCTTTTTGCAGGACTGGCGCACGACTTTAATTCCCGCTCTCACAGTTCCCCTATCTTTAATTGGGACGTTTATTTTTGCTCGGATTTTTGACTTTTCTATTAATAGTTTGACTTTGTTTGGTCTGACTTTAGCATCGGGGATGGTGGTAGATGATGCCATTGTGGTGGTTGAGCAAATCAGCCGTTTTATCCAGGATAAGGGAATGAGTCCTCGCCAGGCGGCCAGTGAATCTATGGCTGAATTGTTTGGTGCAGTGATTGCTACATCCTTGGTGCTGATGGCTGTGTTTGTTCCCGTGGCATTTTTTCCGGGAACCACGGGCGCACTGTATCGCCAATTTGCCCTGACCATCGCCTTTTCCATTGTGATTTCTACTTTTCTGGCTTTGACTCTCACACCCTCTTTGTGTGCCTTACTCCTACGCCAACGACAACAACCTATGGAACCAACTGCCACGCTATCGCTATCAGGCTGGCTGGGTTGGGTATTTTACCAGATTAATCAGTTTATTGACTTGGTAAGAACACTATATCAGCGATCGCTTCACCTGATAGTCCGCTGGAAAAATATGATCATCGGACTATTCATCGTTTCTTTGGGAATGACTGCTTGGCTTTATACTACAGTACCTACAGCTTTTCTCCCAGAAGAAGACGAAGGTTTTTTTATTACACTAGTCCAAGGACCACAAGGAGTTTCACTGCAATATACTAGTGATGTGATTGCCCAGGTAGAAAAAGAAATCCTGCAAATTCCCGAAGTCGTGGGAACCTTCGCAGTGGGTGGCTTTGGTTTCAGTGGTAGTACTGTTAATAATGGTATTATATTTACTACCCTTCAACCTTGGGCAGAACGCAGCAGACCTGACCAATCAGTACAGGCCATACTCGGTAAATTACGAGGGAAACTATTCGCCATCCCAGAAGCCAGAGTCTTTCCCGTAAATCCCCCACCGATTCAGGGGTTAGGTAACTTTGGCGGATTCCAACTTCAACTGCAAGACCGTAGAGGTGGTAGTGACCTACAAGGTTTAGTCCAATCCATGGGTCAACTGCTAGGCCGCGCCAACCAAACACCAGGATTACAAGCCGTATTCACTACTTTTGCGGCGCAAACACCCCAATTACTGGTAGAAGTAGATCGGAATCGAGCCAAAGCCCTGCAAGTTTCCATAGATGACATCTTTGGGACTCTGCAAACTGCTTTGGGTTCTCAATATGTTAATGATTTCAACCTCCAACAGCGTAATTATCGCGTATATGTCCAGGCAGATAAACAGTTTCGCTCTAACCCCCAGGATATTGAGCAACTAGTTGTGCGTTCTCAAACTAATCAAATGATTCCCTTGAGAAACTTAATTAAAACTACTTCGGTTGTGGGAGCGCAAGTAATTAATCACTATAATCTATTTCGCTCCATTGAAATCAATGGTTCTGCGTCCCCTGGATTTAGTTCTGGAAGCGCCATTCAGACCATGGAACAGTTAGCAGCAGAAGTATTACCACCCGGTTTTGGTTATGAGTGGTCAGGAACTGCATTGGAAGAAATAGAATCTGGCGGTTTAGCACCCATTATTTTTGGGTTAGGAATTGTCTTTGTCTTTTTAGTTTTGGCTGCTCAGTATGAGAACTACATAGACCCCCTAATTATCCTCTTAGCGGTTCCTTTAGCAATTTTTGGCGCACTTGTGGCTCAATCAATGCGGGGTTTTCCTAATGATATTTATTGTCAAATCGGTCTAGTCATGCTGATTGGTTTGGCGAGTAAAAACGCGATTTTAATCGTAGAATTTGCCAACCAATTACGGAATGAAGGGCTTTCTATTACTAAGGCCGCAGTAGAAGCTGCACAGGAACGTTTACGCCCGATTTTAATGACAGCATTTTCCACACTTCTGGGTATTTTCCCCTTAACCATTGCTACCGGTGCGGGTGCAGGAAGTCGTCAGTCCTTGGGAACTGCAGTATTTGGCGGGATGTTAATCGCTACTTTTTTAAGTTTGTTTGTGGTGCCAGTTTTGTATATTGTGATTAAAACCGCATCAGAAAGTTTATTCAAACCGAATCGGTCTGGTGTAAATTAACATCATCAAGACCTAAACAGCACATTGCATTCTGTGATGAGGTAAACTAGTATCGGGACAAATGCCTCCACTACAACGATTTTATTTTCCCTGAGAAACTAATGGAGATATTTCAAGTTATCCAAGAAACCATTACAAAACCACCTATTCCCCATGAACCACAGAAGCAATCATTGAAGGCTTGGGCTATGTATTGCTTGAGGGACAAAGGATTTACAGTAGTTTACGCCCAAAATGCCGACTTTGCCATTGAACGCAAGGGACAGGGAAAGCTGTATTTTAAAGTTACCAATAATCCAGAAGATGTGGATAATTCTTGTAGTTGGATAGTTTGGGATAGTGTGGCCAAAAGCGTTAGCCTGATGCCACTCCGGTAATTAAAGGTTTTGATTGAGGACTTAAGTCCTCAATAAGTCTGTATAGATATTATACCCGCTTTTCAAATATCATTAAGTGTTGCTGAGGTAACAAGTTTTTGGTTTCTCGCCAAACTAAACCCACAGCTTCCATTTCTTGGCGGACTTGCTTTGGAGTTACAGTCAAGATTATCTGTGTACCCTAGACGAATATCCTGGGTGGGGTAGCGCACCATCTATCATCTATATCTATGGTTAATTAATCCGGCCATATTTGCACGGATTTGTCTGTTTGCGTAAAAATAATAATTAGGATGCCTTAATTAATCTTAACAATGGTGATCACACAGCTACATCAAAAAATTTCTCCTCAACAAACACCGCCAGATCATCAGGGATATGACTATGATCTGGTCATTGTCGGCGGTGGAATTATTGGTTTAACCTTAGCCGCAGCTTTAAAGGACTCTGGCTTAAGTATTCTGCTAATTGAGGCCAAAGTTGCATCAGCAGCAGTGGCGAAGGGACAAGCTTATGCAGTTCATATGCTTTCGGCGCTCATTTACCAAGGAATTGGTGTTTGGGAAAAAATATCGCCTCAAATCGCAAAATATTGCCAAGTTCGCCTTTCTGATGCCGATTATCCCGATGTTGTGGAATTTATCACCGATGATTTAGGTACATCAGAATTGGGTTATGTGGCGGAACACCAAGCTTTGTTAGAGCCTTTACAGGAATTTGTCCACAATTGTCAGAATGTGACTTATCTATGTCCCGCTGAGGTGGTCAAGACAGAATATCAGCAGGAGATTGTGGCTATAGATGTCAAAATTGCTGACCAAATTCAGACAGTCCGCGGTAAATTAATTGTCGCTGCTGATGGTTCGCGATCGCGTATCCGGGAAGCTGCGGGAATTAAAACTTCTGGCTGGAAATATTGGCAGTCCTGTATTGTAGCATTTGTTAAACCAGAGAAACCCCACAATAACACTGCCTACGAACGATTTTGGCCTAGTGGACCGTTTGCTATTTTACCACTACCTGGTAACCGTTGCCGTATTGTCTGGACAGCCCCCCACGCAGAAGCAGAGGCTTTGTGTGCTTTAGATGACCAGGAGTTTTTGGCAGAACTCACCCGCCGCTATGGTAATCAAATGGGTAAGCTAGAATTACTGGGCGATCGCTTTATTTTTCGAGTACAACTGATGCAAAGCGATCGCTATGTTCTCCCCAGATTAGCCTTAATTGGTGATGCCGCACACAATTGTCATCCCGTCGGCGGACAAGGTTTAAACTTGGGGATTCGAGATGCGGCGGCTTTAGCCCAAGTGTTACAAACAGCACATAAAGCAGGTAAAGATATTGGTAACCTCCAAGTCCTCAAAGGCTATGAACGCTGGCGCAAACCAGAAAACCTGACAATTCTAGCTTTCACGGATCTATTAGATAGGATGTTTTCTCATAACTTTTTACCACTAGTAGTAATTCGTCGCCTAGGTTTGTGGATGATGCAGCGCATACCCATCTTCAAAGTATTTGCCCTCAAATTGATGATTGGTTTGAAAGGGCAAACCCCAGCACTAGCTAACGCACCAGACAGATAACTCGTGTTTTGGCTCTTGGGAAAAACATACCAGACGCGATAGCTATCGCGTCTCCCTCCCCGGCAAAACACCACCATAATATGAAGATATTTTAGGATTATTTAGGATGATTTGTAATATTTATGATTGACAAATAACACCCCAGTGCCAGCAATGCTAAAGTTGCAAAAACTTAAACCATAGTCTTGGGGGAGTATCCATGGGAAATCAACTACAAAAAAAACAGATTTCTTTGATTGCTGGTGCAGTCTTATTTGCCTTCTCAGCAGGTGCAATCCTATCTACCCCTAACATCAGAACATTCTGGGGGGAATGGTTCAACTCAGCCATAAATCAGTCTGAACAAATTTCTACAGCTAGCCAAGTCAAATCAGATGTATTTCCATTAGTATCACAGTCTCCACAAGAACGAGCAGAAAAACTAGAAGCGATCGCCAATAGTTCCATTTCACCAGACCGAGAACGGGCCCGTTATCTGTTAGCCAGTGATTTAATTAATATTAGGGAAGCAGAAAAGGCCTTAAGTCTTCTAGAAGGACTAGAAAAAACTTACCCCAGTCTGGGCGCGTATATTTTACTCAAACAAGCCCAAGCACAGGACATACTCGGTGAGAGTCGTCAAGCCTCCAATCTACGACAAAGAGTGCTGCGAGATTATCCCCAAGCAGCCGCAACAGCCAGAGCGCTGTATATGATCGCCCTACCAGAACATCATGATCGGGCGATCGCAGAGTTTCCCTCACATCCCCTCACCTGGGAAATTATTTATAAACGCTTAAGAGAAAATCCCCAACAGCCAAATTTACGGTTAATTTTAGCACAACACGCCTTTCACCAACCGGGAATAGTAGGTGTGTTAGATGAGCTAGTAAAACAACCAGATATCAAACCCGATAGCGATAACGTAGCAGTTGCTTCCATAGATTGGGAGATTGTCGGTACAGCTTACTGGGAAAATAATCAATTTGAACGAGCTGGTGATGCCTATGTTAAAGCACCCCAGACAGCCCGCAACCTTTACCGCGCTGCGCGAGGTTTACAGATAGGAGGTAAACAACCCGAAAAGGCATTGGCGATTTATAATCAACTAGTAGAAAAATTTCCCGATGCTAGGGAAACCGGACTAGCCCTATTGCGTTTAGCTGAATTGGCTAAAAACCGTAAAGATGCTTTGCCCTATCTTGACCGAATAATTGCTAATTTTCCTCAACAAGCTAGTATAGCAGTAGTAGAAAAAGCCAAAATTTACCAGGGACTAAATGATCAAAAGTCGGCTCAACAGGCGTGGGAATTGCTATTAAGTGAATACGGTAGTTCTAATCAAGCCGCAGAGTATCGCTGGAACAAAGCCAAAGAGAAAGCCAACGCCAAAGATTACTTAGGGGCTTGGCAATGGGCACAACCAATTGTGACTGAGAACCCTAATAGTATTTTAGCTCCCAGAGCAGGCTTTTGGGTGGGCAAATGGGCTACCAGACTAGGGCAACAAAAGGAAGCTAAAGCAGCTTATGAGTATGTGTTGAGTCAATTTCCTCACTCTTACTATGCTTGGCGTTCAGCTGTAACCCTGGGGCTGAATGTGGGTAATTTTGACAACATCAGGGAATTGCAGCCGGAAGTAGTTCTACAGCAACGACCTGTACCCCCCGCCGGTTCAGAAACTTTCAAAGAACTGTATTTACTGGGTGAAGATCGTGATGCTTGGTTCCAATGGGAAACAGAATTTACCAATAAACTACAGCCCACGGTAGCAGAACAGTTTACTGAGGGATTAATGCGCCTGGTGAGAGGGCAAAATCTGGCAGGAATTAACTTGATTTCTCGACTCGAAGACAGGGAAACACCAGAGGAACAAGCGGAGTATCAGGCTTTGAGCCAGCAGGTAAGTTATTGGCAAGCCCGTTATCCTTTTCTCTATCGCCAGGAAATTAAAAAATGGTCGGCTCAACGAGAGTTAAATCCCCTCCTGGTAATTGGTTTGATGCGTCAGGAATCAATGTTTGAGCCAAAAATTAGATCTGTGGTCGGTGCTACTGGTTTAATGCAGATCATGCCGACTACAGGTGAATGGATTGCTCCCCAAATTCAGTTGGATAGTATAACAATTAACTTAGAGGACCCCAACGAAAATATTAATCTGGGAACATGGTATTTAGACTATACCCATCGGCGGTATAATAATAACTCCATGTTAGCGATCGCGAGTTATAATGCTGGTCCAGGTAACGTCGCCAAATGGCTACAGACTATCGGCAAAGATGATCCAGATGAGTTTGTGGAAGATATTCCTTTTAATGAGACTAAAAATTACGTGCGCCAAGTATTTGGTAACTATTGGAATTATCTGAGACTTTATAACCCCGAAATTTCCGCCAAGGTAGCAAGATATTCACAGATACACCCCAAATTGCCCCAGAGGTAATTCAAAAAGAAAAGATAAAATCCTGATAGCCTAGTCTGGCGTAAGTCATTGTTGGGAAAAACATAGTTTTGTCACTGCTTCGCCGGATACAATAGTTAAGAAATGTTGCCTATTGAGATGACTAATGACACCCTCACAAGATGTAACTACTCCTGATATCCAACAAGAGGAATACGGCAACTCAGAACCGGATGCTCTCAATGAGTTGCCTGATGAAGTGGAAATGTCCCTTTTCGACCACCTAGAAGAGCTACGACAACGGATTTTTTATTCTTTAATTGGTGTTGCAGTTGGTGTTGTTGGCTGCTTCATCGCCGTGAAACCCATTGTTAAGTTACTGGAAGTCCCCGCCCAAGGGGTCAAGTTTCTCCAACTGGCTCCGGGGGAATATTTCTTTGTTTCCATCAAAGTAGCGGGTTACAGTGGGTTAGTACTTTCTAGCCCCTTCATTCTTTACCAAATTATCCAGTTTGTTCTTCCGGGACTAACTCGGCGGGAACGCCGCTTACTCGGACCGGTGGTTTTAGGTTCTAGTGTGCTGTTTGTCACGGGTTTAGTATTCGCTTATTTACTATTAATTCCCGCAGCTTTGAATTTTTTCATTAGCTACGGCGAAGATGTGGTAGATCAACTATGGTCTATTGACAAATACTTTGAATTTGTGCTGTTACTATTATTTAGTACTGGTTTAGCATTTCAAATTCCCATTATTCAATTATTACTAGGTAATTTGGGAATTGTCTCCTCTCAAAAGATGATTTCTGGCTGGCGATTTGTAATTATGGGAGCAGTTGTTCTCGGTGCTGTTCTCACCCCTTCCACTGACCCCCTGACCCAAAGTCTCTTAGCAGGAGCAGTTTTAGGACTCTACTTTGGTGGTATTGGTCTAGTGAAGCTGACAGGTAAGTGATTAATTAGATAGCTAGCTATCAGTAGTTGTTTCTGTTGCTAGCTTTTGCCCGATTTTTGGCTCTATACCTGCAAGTAGTCGCTGAATGTTAGCACGATGGCGGAAAATTACGTAAATTCCCCCAGCAATACCAAACAGGATATAGGGTAGCGGTTGATGTAGAGTTAACATCAAAATCGGCACAGCGATCGCACCGGCAATGGAACTTAATGATACAATTCTGGATATAGCTATAAACACAGCAAACACTGCGGCTGTAGCTAATCCTACTTGCCAATTCATCGCTAATAAAATTCCTAAGCTGGTAGCTACAGACTTACCGCCAGAGAAGCCGAGAAAAATTGATTTACTGTGTCCCAGGATAGCTAATAACCCCACTAAAGTAATCATCCAAGATTGCCAAAGTTGGATATTTACCGTTGAGGGGAGAAGATTTTGAGTAGGAGCAAAGGAAAATAACCAGTAAACAACTGCGATCGCTAAAACTCCCTTGAAGCAATCAATTACTAAAACCAGAGCGCCCGGGCCTTTCCCTAAAGTGCGCAATACATTAGTTGCGCCGGTTGAACCCGAACCAACTTCGCGAATATCAATACCCTGTAAGAGCTTTCCCGCAATGTAGCCAGTGGGAAAAGAACCCAACAGATAAGCTACCACCAAAGCCACGCCACACAAACTGAACCAAATAGCCATAATTAAATCACAAAACACCATAAAAATTCAAGGTTTGCAGTGAGGACAAAAGTCCTCCGTTGCCATCTGCTATAGTCGGAAGGCTCCCGATACTTTTTTGCTAACATTCACTAACAAATACACTCTTTAAGAGAGGGCGTATCAACCAATGCACGTAGGAAAATCCCCCGCGCACCATTTATGTCCCGGCTCATTACCCGCCCGTCAGATGGAGACTTAACGAATTTAGCACCACCAAGGTTGGGGA
>NZ_JAQMUH010000136.1:0-12353 GCF_028331025.1 Anabaenopsis arnoldii
CAAGGAAGATTTTATACGGACAATGGTCTTTTAATGGGCTATTTTTCTTACTAAGAATACAGACTTTGTACTGTTTTTCTCCGGTGGTCACCTTGTCCACCTTGTCCACCAAGTCTTGTCCTTGTAAGGGGAGGGGACTGAATTTTATTGTTTTTTGTGTGTTACCCAATCCTTCCCAATCCTTCCCAATCCTTCCTGTGTTCCCTGTTCCCTGTTCCCTGTTCCCTAATATAAAAATTACCTGTTTAACACTTTCCAAACATCCTCTAACTATTACCATCAAGAAACAAAAGGGAAAATGTGCCGAATGTGGGCTGAACTTTCATCCTGATGACCTTATTGAAATCCAGCATAAAAACAGAAATCACACGGATAACCGTCTGGATAATTTAACTGCTGTACACCTACACTGTCACGACCAGATACACGGTGGTATCGGCAAACTTTCAACTCAGTTTAGTCCCCATGACAAGAGTTAACTTGGGGAGGATCCGTGTGATTTTAAAACATCACGCACGGTTTTGAAGCCGAGCATGAGGGGTGAATCTCATGCTTAAATTAACCGATAAGTCAACCGAATTCGTGAAAAATCGGGCATTGCCCAAACTGGAATTTCTACCCCTGCTCTAATAACTTTATCTTCTGCCACCAAAGGTTTAATGGATAATAAAATACAGGTGCCCACAGACTACTGAGAATGGCAGAAGCCAGAGATACACGTTGATAATATGACCAAATATATTCCATTTTGCGTAGGCTTTGCCCGCCGTCGGCATTGTTCATCCAAGTTAACTCTAGTCCAAAGATAGTTTCCGCCACAACTGCCATCACAAAGACAATTAAAGCAATAGAAATAAAATCTTCTTGGATAAAACGGGGCTTTTGTAGCAAACTAGTCAACCCCCCCACACAACCCAGAGTAATCACATGGGTAGGGTGAGGTGAGGTCATAGCATCTTGAAGTAGTCCCAGCACTATACCAGCTAACATTCCTTCCCAGAATGATCGCTTGACACTCCAGGAAACCACCCAAATTAATAGCCAATTCGGCCCAATACCCAATAATTCCATACCCACAAACCGCGTTGGTAACATCAGCAGACAAAACAGCACAGACGCAACCGTTACTACCCAATTTAGCAGTTGAAGTGTAAAGGGATGGCAGTGAGCAAGAGGCTTATATAAAATTTTTAACTTTCGTTGTAGCGCTCTTGGCTTGTTATGCCTGCTACCGCTAAATGAAGGCATCTTTTTAACTCAATCTAACTCAAGTTTTGGTTGTCAATTCTGGCTTTGTTAGCTACGGGATGCCAAAGTCTAGCACCTAGCATATAATTCTGGGATTTAAACTAAATACCTAATCGTTCAGCTGTACGAACGGATAGACCGCTACCCAATCTAATGAAGCTATCGGCGGAAAAAGCTCAACTTTTGCCACTGATGCTACAGATTGCTGCAAATCTAGAGACTTAACTCGTCCTACTGGCACACCAGGCGGAAATTTATGACTATAGGGAGATGTAGATACTAAATCACCTACCTGAACATTTGGCACTTTTTCATAAAACTCCAGCACCGCTTCGGCGGAAGAATCGCCCCGCAAAATCCCTTGAGATGAAGTGCGGTTAATTTTGACCCCCACTTGACTCTTAAGGTCGCTAATTAACAATACACGACTAGTATTAGGAGTTACAGTCTCTACCAAACCCACCAAGCCGCCATAAGTTTTGACAATAAAGCCTTCTCTAATGCCTGCATTGGATCCGCGATTTAGGATCACCTGTTGCCACCAGTGGTCAGCACTACGTCCCACTACCCGGGCTGGAATGGGGCGTGATTTGAATGGCGACCTCTCAATATAACCTAATAAATTTTTTAGTTGTTCATTTTGACTTTCTAAATCAGCTATACGCGTTTCCAACTCCAACAAGCGGACTTGATTCAGGCGTTCCTCTGAACTGGGGTGATACCGTAAAATTTCTAATGGACTGCCAATGATTTGATACATTTCTAACAGTAAATAACCCTGAGTCTGTCTCAACATCCAAGCACTACTAACTACTAAACTTACTAAACCCAGTTGTAGTAGTTTACTATTCCACCAACGACGCACAGTAACCATCTATATATTATAAATTCGTAGCTAAATAGAAACTAAATATCTGATATTTCTGACTACATATGGCTCGAATGGGCAGTAAGAACACGTTCTAGCTGTTTAAAGTTTTCTAACACACGACCTGTTCCTAGCACAACACAACACAGAGGATCAGGGGCAATGTGGGTGACAATTCCTGTCTCATTGCTAATTAAGGTATCTATCCCTTTAAGCAAAGCACCACCACCAGCTAACATAATTCCTCTGTCAATAATGTCTGAGGCTAATTCTGGCGGCGTGCGTTCGAGTGTTCGCTTCACAGCTTCTATAATTACTGCTAGCGGTTCCAACATACATTCACGAATTTCTGCCCCTTTGACTGTGACAGTTCTGGGTAACCCAGAAAGCAAATGTAAGCCCCGGACTTCCATCATGGCATCATTATTATCATTAGTAGAATAGGCGGAACCAATGCGGATTTTTATCTCCTCAGCAGTTCGTTCTCCGATTACCAAGTTATGAATCTTTTTTAGGTATACGATAATACATTCTGTCATTTCGTCACCAGCGATACGCACTGATTCACTAATGACAGTACCCTGGAGACTGAGCACTGCAACTTCTGTTGTCCCGCCACCAATATCAATAATCATATTACCTGTTGCTTCGGCAACAGGTAGCCCTGCTCCTATTGCTGCAGCCATTGGCTCATCTATTAAATGCACCTCTCTGGCCCCAGCTTCGGCTGCTGCATCCATTACAGCCCGTCTTTCTACCCCTGTAATACCACTAGGTATACCAATGATAATTCGAGGCGAAATCAGAGAATGACCCTCATTTACACGCTGGATAAAGTTTTTTAACATCAGCTCGGCCATATCAAAATCAGCAATTACACCATCACGCAAAGGGCGGACTGCAATCATATTTTCAGGTGTACGTCCGATCATTTTTTTAGCTTCCTCTCCTACCGCACGTGCTACCTTTTCATTTTGATTCAGGGCAATTACTGAAGGTTCTTGGAGTACAATCCCTTTACCTGATACATAAACTAGGGTATTGGCTGTACCAAGGTCGATACCCATACCCCACGATGAGCGAAAGTTCTTAAAAAGCCCCACGCGTCTCTATGCCCCTTCTTTGCGATACTGATTTGCTAAAAACTGTTACAGTTAATCATCACCGATTCTATTATTTTTTTCACGCCGAGTCCAGCAAGCAAGCTAATTTCACTCATACTGTTTAGCTATGAGGTATTTAAATCTGAAATGCCTCTAAGTATCTGAGTAGTATAAATGCGATTATTTTTACATATTTATCATAACTTCAAAATTGGCTATGATCAAACTCAAAATATATCAGTAATTTTGTAACTAAAGGTTAGACTCATGAGCATTAACGTTGTCACCCTTGTTGGTCGTGTAGGTAGCGATCCAGATATTAAATATTTCGAGTCCGGTACGGTTAAGTGTAGATTAACATTAGCAGTTGATCGCAGAACCCGTAATAGCGATGAACCTGACTGGTTCACTTTAGAACTATGGGGGAAAACAGCAGAGGTGGCGGGTAATTACGTCCGCAAGGGCAAGCAAATTGCTGTTAAAGGTTCCTTGAGATTTAATAATTGGACAGATCGCCAAACCGGTGTCAACCGTTCTACACCATTTATCCACGTTGACCAACTAGATTTGTTAGGTTCTAAGCGGGATACAGAAGGCGGTATGGCAGATATGCCTTCAGAAGAGTTCTAACTTGAGATGGGGAATAGGTAAAGATACTCACCTATTCCCCATGCTTAATTAGTAACTAATTTGCAGTGTCACTGATGCTTCTACCTGCTGTTCAGCACCAATTACAGGGGTAGAAAAATCTGTATTAGCTAACTTGAAAACCTCAGCCCGCTCCAACATGGGAGGTGGGGGCGCAGTTGCACCATTAATCTGAATGCTTACCACTTCCTGAGACTGGAAACCTAGGGTACTCAAAACAGCATTAGCTTGTTCTTGAGCATTTTGGGTGGCTTGTCTGAGTGCTTGTTTTTGAGCTGAGGCGATCGCCTGGTCACTAGCAATAAAAGTGACACTATTAATTTGCGTTGCACCGACTTTTACAGCTTCATCTAAAAGCATACCGACGCCCTGTGTTGCCATAATAAACATCACAGTATTATTGGCAGTATATCCAGTAATTCGTTGTACATTATCGGTGTAACTATAAACTGGATTGAGGCGGATACCACTAGTTTGTAATTTTTCTACATTTCGGGTTTTGAGCAAAGCGACCACAGCTGATGCTCTGCGAGCCGCTTCCTGTTGCGCTGACTGTGCAGTTTCAGCCTGAACCTCCACAGACATACTGACTTGTGACAAAGTGGTGGGAATTGTTTCCACACCGCGGCCGCTCACTGTCAGAGTTCGCAAAAATTTTTCCTTGTCTTGAGCCAAACCAGGTTCAATATAAATTATACAGCTTATTAAGAACAATGTCAGTGTTTTAGCAGAATTAGCACCCGGAAACCAAGAAGCAGATAAAGCGGCTCCATACATAAAATTCGCACTCCTATGAACAGATTCTACAGATGCTGGAAACAACACTGATATACTAGTTCGCAGTCAACTGTCTACTCTTAAGTCAACATTTCTGCTCTGAACTATGATCCACTCAGCATTTTATATTTTCTGACTTTGACACTGCCATACTCAGAATTAGGAGCGGTTACATTTTTGGAAACTCAAAAAAAATAATTATAAATTTTGGAGACTCTTGGATGGCATACTGGCTGCTGAAAACTGAACCGGAAAAATACTCCTACTTTAATTTAGAACAGGATGGTAATACAGTTTGGGATGGAGTTAACAATCCCCTAGCGCTCAAACATATACGGAATATGCTGATTGGCGACTTAGCCTTAATTTACCATACAGGCAAAGAAAGACAAATTATCGGTATAGCAGAGGTTGTCAGTCAGCCTTATGCCGATCCCACATTAAACGATCCCAAACGGGTAGTTGTAGATGTCAAGGCACTGAAAAAAGTCTCTGTACCTCTGGAACTGAGGCAGATCAAGCAAGATGCAGAATTTGAACATTTTGAGTTGCTGCGACTTCCTAGACTTTCAGTTATCCCAGTATCCGAATTTTACTGGCAACGCCTGATGTCATTGACTAAAGACACAAAATAATTTATGAGCAGATATTTTCCATTTATGTTAATTGCCATAAAGTAGTAAAACTGAAGAGAAGGATTTTTGCACAGCATAAGCAATTCTGGGAGCTTTTGCTGCGGGGTTAGTCTTAGAGGAAACTGATAAACGCAAGGAATTGCAAAAGCAAGTTATACCTATTGCCGATATCCTAGTGGCAATTTTCTTTGTGACAGTGGGGGCAAAAACAGACTTGGGGGTCTTAAACCCAGCTATTCCCAGTAATCGAGAAGGTTTAATTATGGCCATTTTCCTGATCACAGTAGCCATTATCGGTAAAGTAATTACAGGTTTCAGTGTGTTTGGTCAACCCCAAATAAATCGTTTAGCAATTGGTGTAAGAATGATTCCTCGGGGTGAGGTCGGTTTAGTCTTTGCTGGTGTCGGTGCTGCTAGCGGTGTTCTCTCTAAATCACTGGGGGCGGCAATTATCATGATGGTCATCCTGACGACCTTTTTCGCCCCCCCACTTTTACGGTTAGTATTTCCAGAAACAGATAATTTGCTAGCAGATACAGACAAACTGATTTTGGACAATGTTACTCGAACACCGGTAATTGTCGAAAAACCTCAATCGATCATGTCTACTGTCAATGATGGTAAGAATCAGGAAAGCAAACCCGAATCTGGGGACAATTCATCAAAAACCTAAATGGGGTGTTGTGATACCCCTGAGGGACTAAAGAGTGGGGTCTAGGGTCTGGGAAAAAGTGTTTCTCATATCAAATCCCCAGTACCAGGTAAGCAGTCCCCAATTACAGGAAACATAATCTCTAAATCCTCGTCTTTGGAGACTGTAAATTGTAGTTTTTGTCTCACTACTCCCGGCATTCAAAATCCTATGCTTCGCGAGTCTTAAACTGCTATAAATGTTAATTTATATACTTGGTAACAAGTAGCATCAACGATTCCCAGTTTGGTAACAACAATTAAAACTAGTTGAAATTTACTGTGGCTGATTTGAGGTATGAACACGATTGGTGATGATATTAAAACCACTGTAGGGAGTTTCCACAGAATGTCTGTACACCTAATTAATATGTTGGTTTCAGCAAGTCGGGAAAAGTTTTTAGCCATGACAAAACTGAATTGCAATCAAAAGGCTCAGTCAAGTGTTAACAACTAAGCATTGACAAAAAAGGTATGGTTAATTGTGGTGGTAATCTGGTTGCATCTAAAATAATTTGCCTCCTTGAATATTATATCCTAATAGGATGGCAAAGTTAGAGGTGATACTAGGAATTTGAGCCATTAATTGTGTCTTTATACGAGCACAAAAGTCACAGCACTAACAAAGATCAAGATTAGGTTGTAACAGTGTGACGATTAGCCAATATGTTGAGATATTGATGGCTCCCATAAACGCGAATCACAGGAGAAAGGATTGTGAAATTACACTGGTTACTACCCAGTACAGTAGGAAGTATCGTCTTACTATCGTCGCCGGCTGTAGCAGCAAAACTGGAATCTTGGCGTTTTGATGCCAATCAAAATCGTCTGGAGATTAACACGAACAGCCCTGTTCAACCCCAAGCACAACTGATATTCGATCCTACGCGTCTGGTCATTGATTTGCCCGGAACGACCTTCGGCCGACCACAGTCCACACAACAAGTCGGTGGTGCCATTCGTGTTGTCCGGGTGGGGCAGTTTGATCCACAAACAACGCGCCTAGTTGTTGAACTCAGTCCTGGGTATAGTCTAGACCCCCAGCAGGTGAAATTTGAAAGCGTTGGTGGCAGTCGCTGGCTGGTAAAATTACCAACCCCAACACCAGAGAAGACAGAATCTTCCGCCAGAAGTATGTATACTGTGGTCACTGTTGACTCTGATGGCGATACCAAGCCCGAGTTCTTGTCCCCGCGTGCCGAGTCCCTAGGAAAGCAAATTGCCAGTGCCATACCAGGGAAAATTCAAATTGAGAACTTACTGGTAACAGGAGATGGGTTGTTTGTGCGGACAAACGGCGGCAGTCCTGAAGTCAAAATCAATCGGAGCCGCGATCGCAATACCATTTTTATGGATATCGCCGACGCCAGTTTGTCACCCAGTCTGACACAACTAAATTACGAAGTTAACAAACATGGTATTAGTCGGCTCGAATTAGCTCCGTTAAACAGCCAAGCACCTGGTGTCCGCATGACCTTGCGGGTAGACAAAGATAGCCCCGATTGGCGCTCAATTAATAGTAGCGCCAAGGGTTTAGTTCTTTTGCCCTCTCGTGTTGTCAGATTACCGGCTAATAATAATTCCCACAACTCGCGCAATACTACGGCTGAGGTTAGCCGCAGTCATCAGACAGGAACCGCGGTAATAGCCAACAGGCCAGTTGCCAATAATGTAAATCTGACTGTAACTACAGCAGCGCCAGCAACAATTCAGGCTATAGAACTGGGTAATAATGATACGCAGTTACTGATTAGATCAGATAAAACAGTCAACGCCAATAGTCGATGGGATAGATCCTCTGGTTTGTTCCGAATCACTATTCCCAATGCTCAGTTAGCTGCCAACGTCACAGGGCCAAATTTTAGTGCTAATAGTCCCATCCTCCGGGTACGCCTGCAAGCTGAAGACAATTCAGTGGTGATATTGGTACAACCTGCAGCGGGAGTACACATTGGGGAACTAAATCAAGTCGGCAACCAGCTTTTTTCTCTGCAATTACACGGTTCTCGTCCCGGTACGGTGGTTTCACCCCCTGTGGCATTATCACCCCTACCACTACCCACCCAAGGGCAACTACCCACTGCAACTCCTGCGCCCCAACCCACACGCCAGCCTACGCCAACTCCAGCACGGAAAACCAGATCTGTCGTGATGATTGACCCCGGACACGGTGGTAGAGACCCAGGAGCAATTGGTGTTGGCGGACTGCGCGAAAGCGATGTAGTTTTGCCCATTAGCAAAAGGGTAGCAGCGATTTTGGAGCAAAATGGCGTCCAAGCAGTACTAACTCGTGATTCTGACTATTTTGTCAGCCTACAAGGACGAGTGGATTTGGCACAACGAGCTAATGCTGATTTATTTGTCAGTATCCATGCCAATGCCATCAGTATGAGTCGTCCAGATGTCAATGGCTTGGAAACATATTATCACGACAGTGGTCAGGGTCTCGCTCGCTCGATTCATAACAGCGTTATTCAAAATGTCACTATCAGAGATAGACAGGTGCGGCGAGCTAGATTTTATGTCCTCAGAAGAAACACCATGCCCTCGGTTCTGGTAGAGGTGGGTTTTGTCACAGGTGCGGAGGATGCTGCTAGACTCAGGACCACAGCTTACCAAAATCAAATGGCGGATGCGATCGCTCGTGGTATTCTCCAACATCTACAACGGAGATAAGTGAAGTACCCCACCCCGCGGCGGATGGGGCTTCGTGTGTCATTGAGGGATACCACGTTAGGTAGAGTTATACCTGAGAGGCTGTCTTGCCTAGCCATAGCTGGAAGCCATTACGAATTACAAATTTTCTGCTACATTTGGTATTTTATAACCCCAACCGGAAATTAATATCTACCTGTGTATTCATCCTCCATCTTTGAAAATAATCCTGACCATTTTGCCCATCAAGAGCCTCAACGAGCCCCTATCGGGGTTTTTGACAGTGGTGTGGGTGGTCTGACAGTCCTGCAACAACTTTATCGGCACCTGCCCAATGAATCTATTATTTATTTTGGAGATACAGCTCGCTTGCCTTATGGCATTCGTTCACAAGCTGAAATTTTACAGTATGTGCGCCAAATCCTTAATTGGATGCAACAGCAACGTGTCAAAATGGTGATTATGGCTTGTAATACTAGTTCTGCCCTCGCTCTGGAAATAGTACGGAGGGAGTTTAGTATGCCTATTCTAGGAGTTATCCTACCAGGAGCTAAGGCAGCAGTGCAGCAGGGGAAGCGTATTGGTGTAATTGCTACCCCTGCCACAGCCAAAAGTAATGCCTATCGCCATGCTATTCTGGAAATTGATGCCAATGTCCAAGTCTGGCAAGTTAGTTGCCCTGAGTTCGTGCCACTGATTGAACAAAATCGCATTCATGACCCTTATACTACTGAAGTGGCACGGTCATATTTACAGCCGTTAATACAGCAAGAAATTGATACCTTGGTTTACGGTTGTACCCATTATCCACATCTTGCACCGGTACTGCGATCGCTCCTCCCCTCTCAAGTCAAACTGGTGGACCCTGCTGTTCACGTTGTCGCCGCTTGTAGCCAAGAGTTAGAACTATTAGGATTAAGCAATACATACCCACCAGTAGCTACTCGCTTCTGGGTCAGTGGTTCTCCACCACAATTTGCTCAATCGAGTCTCCCATGGCTAGGCCATACTCCAACTGTTGAGCTTGTTGATTTCAATGACACATCAGTTTCCAATTTTAGCGGTCATTAATGATTGATGATTATTTTGACTTCATAATCACGCCTGGTAAAGCTAGCCTATTGACTATTTACCACCTCAGTCACCTGATGAGTTATTGACACATCTTGCTTGTCTTTTTGTGAGTTAGTGATGGCTAAATCTCTAGGAGCAGATTGTTTACCACTTCTCTTGGCCAGCGCTAATAATAAGTAAACTGTAAACAAATATCCCGCGGCTAAAATAAAAGTCAACATAGGCATCTTCCCGTAAATCATCTTTCTAGCAGCACCCCTATGAATGGAATATGTAATTTTTTAAGAAGAAATTCAACCAACCAAGGGGTTCCTTGATGGCTGTAGTTTGCTCTACTAAAATTTTCCGTAAATTTATAACTATCTACGGTTAGCTAAATAACTATTGAAATTTGTTTTTTTGCAGACCACACACCACAACAGTTAAATTGCTCAACGGCAAAGCTAACTGCACTCCTCAGCAGTCTACTGAGTCTGCATTATGGGCGCACCTCTATGACCAGAGCAGCCTTAGCGTTCAGTAAACGCTAAGATATTGTAGCGAATAACCATAAGGATACCGCTCAACTCCAGATGGGGAGGCTAAATTGCTGCACGAACAAGAATAAAGAGAATTATTTCTTTATTCTTGGTTTACAGCGACCAATTATTTTAGATCCTCAGTACCACGGAGGTAAAAGTACTTAAAACTTGCTTACCTTTGGAAAATGAGTTCTGAAAAATTTAAAATCCATACATTTTAGCCTAACACAATGCTCCTGAGTTTTCACCCAAGATTGGGATAAAATTTGAAAATTTTTAGATATGTGATCAATAAATGGAGATTGTTAAACTTTTGTTGATCAACTATATGCGTATATATGTAATATATATAACTAATTATACTTATGGGTAAAAATTAATTTCTGGCAAAAACAGCAATATCGTTCTTATGGAGTTTTTGCATAAAACACTACAGGTAGTGTGTCCTCAAGAATATACAGAAAATATCCAGTAAGATTTATTTTTGGACTTGAGAGGACTTAGGCAACAGATCTCAAAAAAAATTTGCTCTGATGCACAAAATATTTTTATGAGCAGGGAGCATGGCTATAGACAGTTTCCATAAGGGTTCTAGCCAACTTGTAGTTATTGCAAATCTGAGTTTTTTATCCAGAATAGAGAGTAAATAGGCAGGTATTCTCTCATCAAAACTTTGCGCCGGCACAGGGTTATCTTAAAATGAGTGTAGGATATGTAAACTTTCGTAACGTAAGCCAGAGTCCGCCCATCCATGACCTCAGCCACCTCCCTGTTTACCCCTGTGGAAGCAGACCTGCGACTACTAGCAGATAACCTCAAGCAGCTAGTTGGAAATCGCCACCCCATTCTATTTATGGCCGCCGAACATCTATTCGGAGCTGGGGGAAAGCGTATCAGACCAGCAATTGTTTTGCTGATATCGCGGGCCACAATGTTAGAAAAAGACATAACGCTGCGTCACCGCCGCCTAGCAGAAATAACGGAAATGATTCACACGGCAAGCTTAGTGCATGACGATGTGGTAGATGAATCACAAATGCGACGTGGTGTGCCTACTGTTCATAGTCTGTTCGGTAATCGCATTGCTGTCCTAGCAGGAGATTTTCTCTTTGCCCAATCGTCCTGGTATTTAGCAAACTTGGACAATTTGGAGGTGGTGAAACTACTCTCAGAAGTGATTATGGATCTGGCTACCGGCGAAATCCAGCAAGGAATAAATTGTTTTGATAATAGGATCTCAATAGAGACTTACCTCAAAAAGAGCTATTACAAAACAGCCTCGTTAATTGCCAACAGTTCCAAAGCAGCTGGGTTACTTAGTGAAGTTTCCCAAGAAACAGCCGAACATCTATATAACTACGGTCGTCATCTGGGTCTGGCATTTCAGATTGTGGATGACATTTTAGATTTCACTAGTACAACAGATACTCTGGGTAAACCTGCTGGTTCTGATCTCAAAAGTGGCAATCTTACTGCACCCGTTTTATTTGCTTTAGGGGAAAAACCATATCTGGAAGTCCTCATAGAACGGAAGTTTGACCAACAAGGAGATTTAGAGCAAGCACTGGATCTGATTCAAGATAGCCAAGGTATACAACAAGCTAGGGAATTAGCCTCTTACCATGCCAAGTTAGCAGTTGATCATCTTGAGGTACTACCACCTTCCGAGTCACGCCAGGCACTAATTAACATCGCTGACTATGTACTTGGTCGGCTTTATTAACAATAGGACTTACGCAACTGGCACAGGCGATCGCGAAGCTCTGCTTGCAGCAGCGCTTCGCGGTGGCTAAATGAAAGTACATTAGATATAAGTGATGTCAATGGCACAGGGGGATGCCTAGTGTAGTTGATAGTAGAAAGGTATGAATAAAACGAGATTCAGATAGCGATTCATGAGAAAATAGGTAGAGGGTGTAAGAGGATGTTTGATAAGTCATGATTAGTGTATCAACTATTGTTTGACCCCACCCTCTCCTTACAAGGGTAGGTTGTTAATATGATCTGTGAAGGCAAGACCACCGAAGACAAGGAAGGAAAGTGGACAAGGAAGATTTTATCCGGACAATGGTCTTTTAATGGGCTATTTTTCTTACTAAGAATACAGACTTTGTACTGTTTTTCTCCCTTGTCA
>NZ_JAQMUH010000137.1:0-2893 GCF_028331025.1 Anabaenopsis arnoldii
GCCAAAATCTTGCCGCCTCTCGCCAAGCACCTAAAATTGCCTTTTCTGCTATTTCTGGCTGATTGGGAAAGGGTGAGCCTACTTCTGCGGATACCATGACAGCAGTATATTTACCACTGGCTGTTAATTCCTGTGCTAGGGTGAGCATGGCAGTGGTTTTACCGGTTTGTCTGGGTGCATGGATGACAAAGTAATTGCGCTGTTCAATCAGGCGTTTTAACTCTGGTAACCGTTCACTGGTGGGTAGGGTATAGTGGATATCTGGTTGACAAGGGCCTGCGGTGTTAAACCATTTAGTCATAATAGTTTAGGTATAGGTTGATTTAATTATAATTTCTATGACGGTTGAGCGAATGTTGGTGAGACATTGCCCAGTACTGTAAGGCGATAGCGAAGCGCTGCTGCAACCAGTTCGCACCTGCATGAGTAAGATCCCCGACTTCTTAACATAATCAGAGATAATCTAGGATAATTTAGCTAGAAGTCGGGGATCTGTGTGACATGGTGATTAAACTACCTGATCCCTTAGTTTGATAGCCTGAGGAATTTCCCTGAGTTTTGGGAACCGTTTCGCTACATAGAAGGCTTTTAGTACATCAATTTCTAGGCGTTGACTGGGATAAGCTGCAATAAAATTGATGACAGAAAGACCTTGAGGCTGAGTAGCACCTAATACTAATGCTGCTCTGAGTGCTTGTACCCCCGCGTCATCTTTTCTGACTACAGCCTGGGAGACATTATTCAGAATTGTTATGCCCATTTGTGTATTGAGTAGACTATTGACTGTGACCACATCTATGGGTACTTTGGTTCTCAGCAGTCTGACAAAGAAGCGGCTTTGTTCTTCAGATATTCTACCGGTGTAAAGCTCTAAACCTCTGGGAAATTTCCCAGTATCTGCTGTGTTTTGTAACTCCTCTAGGGAAATAGATTCCGCAAAGGGGCCAAATCGCAGAACAAGGGTATCCGCAGCACGTACGGAGGTGTTAGGCCCCCAAAACTGTGTTAAGGCGATCGCACCTAAGAAACTTGCAACTATTTTGAAGTTTTTCCAGTTGCTTGCCATAAGATTTTTACTAATTAATTTTTAGGTAAATATAACGTAATTTTATATATTTGACGGCGACTGTTGTGGATAAATTCAAAGAGCATAGCAATGCTATGCTCTAGTTGAGTTGCAGGAGGATTGTTTTGTTATCCCCCTGTTAATTTTGAGGGAGATTACACCTTAGCAGATGCTTTAGTAATCATATTCAGTTCGCCCTTAGCATACTTAGCTGCAAAGTCTTCGAGAGAAACTTGCTTAATCTTGCTAGCATTACCGGCGGTACCAAATTGCTGGTATCTGTCAGCACAAACCTTCTGCATATATTTGATGGAAGGCTTGAGGAAGTGACGGGGGTCAAATTCCTTGGGACCTTTTGCTAGAGCTTCACGAACGGCGGCGGTGATAGCTAGACGGTTGTCGGTGTCGATGTTAACTTTACGGACTCCGCTCTTGATACCCTTTTGAATTTCTTCTACAGGTACACCATAGGTTTCGGGAATTGCACCACCGTACTCGTTAATCAAGGCGATTAAATCTTCAGGTACGGAAGAGGAACCGTGCATTACCAAGTGGGTGTTAGGTAGACGGCGGTGAATTTCTTCAATGCGGCTAATGGCCAAGATTTCACCGGTTGGCTTACGGGTAAATTTGTAAGCACCGTGGCTGGTACCGATGGCTACAGCCAAAGCATCTACTTGGGTTTTCTCTACAAACTCCGCTGCTTCGTCTGGGTCTGTTAGTAGTTGAGAGTGGTCAAGTGTACCTTCAAAGCCGTGACCGTCTTCAGCTTCACCAGCACCGGTTTCTAGGGAACCTAAGCAACCCAGTTCACCTTCTACGCTGACACCCAAGGCGTGAGCAACATTGACTACTTCACGGGTGGTATTGACGTTGTACTCAAAGCTAGCGGGGGTTTTAGCGTCTGCTTCCAAGGAACCATCCATCATGACGCTGGTAAAGCCGTTCTTGATGGCGGAGTAGCAGGTAGAAGGCGCATTACCATGATCTTGGTGCATGACAATGGGAATTTCGGGATAGGTTTCTACTGCAGCCAAGATCAGGTGACGTAGAAAGTTTTCTCCAGCATAAGAACGAGCACCACGAGAAGCTTGTAAGATTACGGGGCTATCTGTCTCTGCTGCTGCTTTGAGAATTGCCTGAATCTGCTCTAGGTTGTTGACGTTAAACGCCGGAATACCGTAACCGTTTTCAGCCGCGTGGTCTAAAAGCAGCCGCATTGGTACGAGCGCCATATATATTCCTCCTAATGTGTTTTTGGGCTAATCGGTTTCCGAAGAGCGTAATATTTACGCTAATCTTAATACTTTTTTCAACTTATAGGAAATTATAACTAGTGATGGTTGTTTATTCTGAGAAATTTTCTGCCATCTTCCATCAGGATGCCCTATATTTCCCATCTGCTACTGTACATCAAGTTACACCCAGGCTTAAGGTTTTTAGTATCTCTAGATGCTATAAACCTTGAATTTCCCTTCCAGAGGTAATAGTTGTTGAATTGATTGTTTGTTCAGGTTGGCGATCGCATTTTCTTAGAGGATGTTTGGAAAGTGTTAAACAGGCAATTTTTATATTAGGGAACACCGAACAGGGAACAGGGAACACACCGAACACACAAAAAACAATAAAATCCAGTCCCCTCCCCTGACAAGGACAAGACAAGGTGGACAAGGTGGACTAGGTGACCAGGGAGAAAAACAGTACAAAGTCTGTATTCTTAGTAAGAAAAATAGCCCATTAAAAGACCATTGTCCGGATAAAATCTTCCTTGTCCACTTTCCTTCCTTGTCTTCGGTGGTCTTGCCTTCACAGATCATATTAAAAACC
>NZ_JAQMUH010000138.1:0-7984 GCF_028331025.1 Anabaenopsis arnoldii
AAGGGTAGGTTTTTAATATGATCTGTGAAGGCAAGACCACCGAAGACAAGGAAGGAAAGTGGACAAGGAAGATTTTATACGGACAATGGTCTTTTAATGGGCTATTTTTCTTACTAAGAATACAGACTTTGTACTGTTTTCTCCGGTGGTCACCTTGTCCACCTTGTCCACCAAGTCTTGTCCTTATAAGGGGAGGGGATTGGATTTGACTGTTTCGGTTCCCCATTCCCCATTCCTCATTCCTCATTCCTCATTCCCTGTTCCCTGTTCCCTGTTCCCTGTTCCCTAAGATAAAAATTACCTGTTTAATACTTTTCAAACATCCTCTCACTGTTAGTGAAACCCATGATTAACAACATTTAACTAATATGCAAAAAGTCGTCGTAGGTCTTTCTGGTGGTGTGGACAGTTCCACCGCCGCCGCTATTCTACATCATCAAGGTTATGAAGTCATCGGTTTGACCCTGTGGCTGATGAAGGGTAAGGGTCAATGTTGCTCCGAAGGAATGATCGACGCGGCTGATATATGTGAACAATTGGGGATCCGCCATGAGGTGGTTGATATTCGTGATGTCTTTGAAACTAATATCATTGATTACTTGGTTAATGGTTACAGCGGCGGAATTACACCTCTACCTTGTTCTGAGTGTAATAAAACAGTCAAGTTTGGTCCGATGGTGCAGTATGCACGGGAGAAGTTAGAATGCGATCGCATCGCTACGGGTCACTATGCCCAAATTAACTATGATCCGGATACCCGTCGCTACCAACTATTCAGAGCCGCAGACCGCAACAAAGACCAGTCATACTTCCTCTATGATTTATCTCAAGACTTACTAGCTGCAGCAGTATTTCCCCTAGGAGAACTACAAAAAACAGATACCCGCCGCATCGCCGCAGAATACGGACTCACCACCGCCGACAAGCCAGAAAGTCAAGATTTATGCTTAGTGGAAAGTAACGGCTCTATGCGGGCATTTCTGGATAAATACCTAGCACCGAAACCAGGAGATATTGTCGATACCAACGGCAAGATTTTAGGACAACATGAAGGTATCCATCATTACACCATCGGCCAGCGCAAAGGTCTGGGAATCGCCGCCCCAGAACCACTGTACGTGATTTCATTAGATGCCGTCAATAATAAAGTTATCGTAGGCGATCGCACCCAAGTAACGCAACCAGAATGCACCGTCAATCGGGTAAATTGGGTTTCCATTACCGAACCATCCACACCCATTCGCGCCCAGGTACAAATTCGTTATCGTTCTACACCCACCCCCGTCACGGTAATTCCCCTGGAAAACTCCCGTGTGCGTTTAGTCTTTGATGAACCGCAATTCAGTATCACCCCCGGACAAGCCGCAGTGTGGTACGAGGGCGATAAACTCCTAGGTGGAGGAATTATTCACCAATAATTTACTATTCCTCAACTAAGCTGTTGTGCAGGGATGGTCACACAGAAAACTACATCACGCCAAACCATCACAAACTTTTTGTAAACTCAGTACCAGCATTTTGATAAGTTAGTACATAGTTTGAAGCATATGGCTAACGCCACGCTATGCTATCGCAGTTAAAAGAAAAAGGGGATGACGTTGACTCAACAGCCAGATACCATTGCACCCCACGGTGGACAATTGGTTAACCGTATCGCTACACCAGAACAAAAGGCAGAATTTCTCTCGAAAGCCGACTTTTTACCGCGAGTACAACTTGATGCGCGGGCGGTTTCTGACTTAGAGATGATTGCTATCGGCGGGTTTAGTCCCCTCACAGGTTTTATGAACCAAGAAGACTACACCCGCGTCGTCCAAGAAATGCGGCTCGCGAATGGACTGGTATGGTCAATACCCATTACACTATCAGTAACAGCAGAAATTGCTGCCCCATTATCAGAAGGTAGCCTCATCCGTTTGGATAACCCCAACGGTGAATTTATCGGAGTTTTGCAACTGACGCAAAAGTATCTCTATGATAAAACCCAAGAGGCTATTCATGTTTACCGCACCGATGACCCTAAACATCCAGGGGTGCAGGTAGTCTACAACCAAGGTTCTGTAAATCTCGCGGGTGACATTTGGCTATTAGAACGCCATCCCCATAGCCAATTTCCCGCCTACCAAATCGACCCAGCAGCTTCGCGACAGATGTTTAAGGATAAAGGTTGGAAAACTATCGTCGGTTTTCAAACCCGCAACCCCATCCACCGCGCTCACGAATATATCCAAAAGTGTGCTTTAGAAACCGTTGACGGTTTATTTTTGCACCCCTTGGTAGGAGCAACAAAAGAAGATGATATCCCCGCCGATGTGCGGATGCGCTGCTATGAAATCTTGCTAGAACATTATTATCCCCAAGATAGGGTGATTTTAGCAATTAATCCGGCAGCCATGCGTTATGCTGGGCCACGGGAGGCAATTTTCCATGCTTTAGTCCGCAAAAACTACGGTTGTACTCACTTTATTGTCGGACGAGACCACGCTGGTGTGGGTGATTATTACGGCACTTACGATGCTCAGTATATCTTTGATGAGTTTGAGCCGAATGAACTAGGTATAGTACCTATGAAGTTTGAACACGCTTTCTACTGCACACGCACCAAGCAAATGGCTACAACTAAAACTAGTCCCAGTAAACCAGAGGAGCGCGTTCACCTCTCAGGAACTAAAGTAAGAGAAATGCTGCGCCGGGGTGAATTACCACCACCAGAATTTTCTCGCCCTGAAGTTGCAGCAGAGTTGGCGCGGACAATGCAAGCACAAGCATCTTCTTAATATCTGGGTGAATCGCAAAACTGTATAAAGCTTAACTTTACAGTCAACCCCACAGGCCTATAAACTCTTATTTGAGGACTGACGGCTGATTGTAATTTTTCATCTGTGTGTCTTTGTTTTTGTGCCTCAGCGGCACAAAAACACTAAGTCATAGTGAAGTAGTCAGGGTAGCTGGGAGTGTCCTGGGAGGTTTTCATGAAGCGGCGGTTTTTTTTACAACGGATTGGTTCTATACTAGCAGTATTGGGTATAACTGAAGCTCAGTTGTTGACTTTCAGCGATCGCTACTCCCAAGCTTTAGCACAGTCTGGTAAACGTAAATTAGCATTATTGATTGGCATTAATCAATACCAAAAGGGTCTGTTTTTAACCGGTTGTCTCACCGATGTGGAACTGCAAAAAGAACTATTAATTCATCGGTTCGGCTTTCAAAGCTCAGACATCCTGACTTTAACTGACGAAGATGCCACCAGGAAATCCATTGAGACGGCTTTTACAGAACACCTCGCCGGGGTCAAAGCCGATGATGTCGCCCTGTTCCACTTTAGTGGCTATGGAACTCGGATTAAATCCGGTAACTTTATAGATACCACCCAAAATGCTTTAGTTCCAGCTTACGATCCTCTAATACCACAAAAAGATGAAACAGTCAACTATATATTAGCAGAAACAGTAGAATTATTATTGCGATCGCTACCCACAAACAGAGTGGCTGCAGTATTAGATACCAGCTTCCACAGTCCTACCAGCATCCCGCCCATAGGTTGGCGAATTCGCGTCCGTCCCGAATCAACACAAGCACAACTAGCAACCGCAGAACTAGAGTTGTTACGACAACTCAAAACTCAAAACTCTAACCCCAGTTATCCAGTTGTCTTGTCTGCTACTGCTGACCCTCAACAGTTAGCCAGGGAAATACTATTTTCCGGCTTCAGCGCCGGGTTATTTACCTACGCCTTAACTCAATACCTATGGGAAACTACACCACCACGGACAATTAATTTCACTCTTTCCCATGTGGGTAGCTATATGCATAAACTCGGAAGTAATCAGCAACCGGGATTATTAAATGAGACCAAAAATCCCCTCAAACCATTAACCGTCGAGAATTTACTCCTCCCAGACAGCACAGTGGCCGGGGAGGGAGTCATTAAAGCCCTAGAAGATGATGGGAAAACAGCCCAAATATTTTTAACCGGACTACCGCCACAAGTCTTAGAACACTACGGCACTAATTCCCGATTCAACCTATTAACAGGAGAACAGTTAATCCTGCGATCGCGCAACGGCTTAACAGCCAAAGCTCAGACATCTAAGACATTACCACAAACTCCCCCACTTGTAGGACAAGTATTTCAAGAAGCCGTGCGGGTATTACCGCGAAATGTTAATTTAATAGTGGGTTTAGATACACGATTAGAAAGAATTGAGCGGGTAGATGCCACAAGTGCCTTCGCTGGAACTGACCATGTTTCCACCGTAGTCGCCGGAGAACAACCCGCAGATTGTGTATTTACTAAACTCTCAGAAACTCCCAGTCGCTATGGTTTATTTACTCCCGGCGGTAAACTCATAGCTAACACATCTGGAGAACCAGGGGAAGCGGTAAAATTAGTGGTGCAAAGGTTAATCCCGAAATTACCAACTCTGCTAGCAACAAAGTTATGGCGACTCACAGAAAATGAAGGTTCTTCGCGCTTACCAGTCAAAGCTACTCTGGAAATTATTCACAACTTATCACCCCGCGTTGTCATGCAACGTCAAACTACACGCTCTCTAACTTCAGCACAAAGCTTACCGCTGACAGCCCTGAGTAATCCCATTGTACCCATTGGCAGCCGCATGCAGTACCGATTACAAAATCAGAGCGATCGCCCCATCTACTTAATGCTCCTGGGATTAAAAAACAACATCAATGCGATCGCCTTTTATCCTTGGCAATCCCCCGAACAATCTACATACTTAAACTCTAAACCCCTATTCCAACAAGTAGTTATTCCCCCTGGTGAAACCATGTTATTACCCAAAGGTGTCACAGATTCTGAATGGATGATCCCAGCCCCAGCTTACGAATGCGAACACCAAATGATGTTTAGCACCGCCCCCTTTAGAGAAACACTAGGATATTTAGAAAAAGCCAAGTATCCCATCACAGACCAAAGACCCTTTGGCGCATTATTGAAACCTTTAGAAATTGCTCAACTATTATTGCAGGATTTGCATAACGCCAGTGCAGTCACATCCGAAACTAACATCACATCTACCGACTCCTATGTATTGGATGTGAAAAATTGGGCTAGTTTCAACTTTGATTTTCAAGTCGCCTAAACTACCGATATTCCTTGGGGTTGACTCCCATAACGCGCTTGAAATTCCGGGTTAAGTGACTATGACTATAAAATCCACAGCATACAGCAATCTCAGCTAAAAACATTTGAGATGAGCGCAACAGGACTGCTGCGCGTTTTACCCGCTGCTGAATAATATATTGATGCAATGGGATTCCCATTGATTCCTTAAACATACTGCATAGATATGGCTGACTGTAACCTACCAGTGCCGCTAGGTCACCCAACCTGATATTTTGGTCAAGATAGGCCTCAATATAATCAATGAGCAGTTTTAAGGTAGATAAACCCAAACCCCCAGGATCCTTTCGCCCTCGAATACCGGCGCTAGAATGGTGCTTTACCAAGCGCATCACTAGGGCGTTGAGCAATGTATCTTGATAAACAGACCCCATTTGACAATCTGGTGGCGCTGCTAGTTCAGCCTTTAAAGCCATCCCTAAATGATAAACCCCTCCATCCTCTACACCAGAGCGCGGAATCATTCCCACATCACCATTGGTCATCCTATCCTGGGCCAGGTCATTCACCAACTCCGTTTTCAGAAAAAACAAAGTAATCCCCATGTCTTGATTCCATGTAGCACAGTGAGAGGCTCCATCAGGAAAAATGCCTATACTCCCATAACCCAATAGTTTACGGGGGTATAGCTTACCATCTAACCGACATTCTAATTCAGTTTTGCAATTGATATCAGACACGGCCAAAAACTGATATCCCTTAACACAGTGTTCTGGGACTTCATGGGGAGGTAGTTGATCATAGTGCAGCATAATCACTTGATCTTGTTCCATGGAGTGGAAAACAGTGGGCTGATAGGGTAAAACCCTCATCAGGGTATTAAACTCCTGGGGATATACCTTTAACTGGGAATTAACACTGGGATGATGGTCTAATTGTGGTTTGTGCAAATCTTGGTTGAGTAGATTTACCATGGGGTGAGGCTTAAATTGTAATTGCTAAATTAAAATAATTTATTTCACAATCGTCTCACAGTTTAAACCTGAATGCTATTACTATTAATAATACTTATGTAATAATAATTCCAGCTTTTGTTTAGTTGCCTCCGGTGCTTGATCTAACTGAGTTAAAATCGCATATTTCAACGCCGAATGAGCATCACTCACCGGGGGATTGGCGCTTAAACGCCTGACAGTTTCTTGAATAACCTTTTGCGCATTCACCGCATTACGCTGTAAATTACCAATTACCATTTCTACCGTCACACTATCATGATCCGGGTGCCAGCAATCGTAATCTGTCACCAGGGCTAAAGTTGCATAGGCAATTTCCGCCTCCCTGGCTAACTTCGCCTCTGGTAAGTTGGTCATCCCAATCACTGTTGCGCCCCAACTGCGGTAAAGATGGGATTCCGCCTTCGTGGAAAATGCGGGGCCTTCCATGCAGACATAAGTACCACCGCGATGCAGTGTCACATCTGGTAAATTTAAAGATGCGATCGCCGAGGCTAACACCCCAGCTAAATTGCCACAAATCGGGTCACCAAAGGCAATATGAGCCACAATTCCCTCCCCAAAGAATGTAGAAACCCGATTTTTAGTTCTGTCAATAAACTGATCTGGGATCACCATATCCATGGGTTTGGCTTCTGCTTTCAAAGACCCCACCGCACTGGCTGAAATTAAATACTCTACCCCCAGCTGCTTCATCCCATAGATATTGGCGCGAAAAGGCAACTCAGAAGGCGTTAAAGTATGATTACGACCATGCCTCGCTAAAAATGCCACTCTTTCCGTACCCAGGGTTCCCAAAATTATCGCATCAGATGGTGAACCAAAAGGGGTTTTAATCTCTAATTCTTCTACATCCTTTAAGTCTGCCATTTTATACAGACCACTACCGCCAATAATCCCAATCCGAGCTAGTGCCATATTCTCTCATCCTTGATTTAGTATAATTAGTATAACTGGTATTAATCTTGTATTCGTAATCCCACTGAGAATAGGTCAAAGTTATCAGGAAAATGAGTATTGCGATCGCAATCAGCTTTTGCTAACTTCGTCCCCGTGAGATTAGCTTGACGCAAATCCGCCGCAAACAACAAAGCACCCCGCAGGTCAGCATTTTGCAAATCAGCTTGAGTTAGGTTAGCAAAACTCAGGTCACAACCTCTGAGATTAGCACCATTCAGATTAGCTTCACTCAGGTCAGCATAACTCAAGTCACATCCTTTGAGATCAACACCCTGCAAATCCGCCTTACCTAAGTTAACCCCGGTAAAATCCCGTTTTCCCGCCGCATATCTTTCTAAAACAGTCACGGTAGTATTAATATTATTCTCTTGAGAATTTGTTTCCGCCATAGAAGCACCGATACTTTTTTGCTAACATTCACTAATACTGATTTGTAAATTAGTTCAAGACTTTCATGTGTAAGAATTTTTTTCTATACTTAGTGACACAAACCAAGTGTATCTTCAGGTCTGAAATACTGTGTCTTTCATGTCTTAAACCACTTGTCATTTTTGGGTAAACACTGTAGAATCTATCTTAACAGACAAATTTTAGCACAAAGCATGAAAGCTAGATATCAGTACAGATTTTACCCGACAGACCAACAGCAACAGAGTTTAGCTCGGTTGTATGGTTGTGTTAGAGTTGTCTGGAATGATGCTCTAGGTTTGTGCAAACAATCTCAAAAGCTGCTTGGGTACAACAAACTCTCGGCAATGCTAACCCAAGCTAAAAAGACTGAAGCGAGAAAATGGCTATCTGATGTTTCTTCAGTGCCATTACAACAGTCTCTTAGGCATTTAGATGTTGCTTACAAAAACTTTTTCAATTCCCTTAAAGGTAAGAGAAAAGGTAAAAAGGTTGGGGTTCCTAGATTTAAAAAGAA
>NZ_JAQMUH010000139.1:0-10252 GCF_028331025.1 Anabaenopsis arnoldii
CCCCCCCCCCCGCGACCCCACCCCCTGACCCCCTCCCCTTGAAAAAGGAGGGGGAGTTAATGGAAAAAAGCGTTGACCCGGGGGCGGCCATCGGTGGCGCAGCGGTTCAAGGGAGCGATCGCCTGTCGGTGGAAGCCCTAAAATTATTTGTGGATATTTACGGCGCTGAAGCGGGTAATCTGTCCCTAAAATTACTCCCCTATGGTGGTTTATATATTGCAGGTGGAATCGCGCCCAAAATTCTCCCCCTCCTGAAAAACGGCAATTTTCTGTTAAACTTCAGCCAAAAAGGGCGGATGCGTTCCATCTTGGAAGATATACCGGTGCATATTATTCTTAACCAAGAAGTAGGGCTAATTGGTGCGGCTTTACGTGCAGCTAGATTGTAAAAAACTGGTAAATTACGGATAACCCACCAATTAGCGCTGATAAATTTACCAAGCATGATTAAACGTCGCCAAATTCTCAACACAGCTGCGATCGCCGCAGGAACTGCGGTAACATTAGCGGCATGTGGTCGTACCGAAACTGCTGCCAACATCCAAACCAGTCAGCCCAATATCAGGTGGCGGATGGCCACCAGCTGGCCGAAATCTCTAGGTATATTTAGCGGTGCAGATACAATTGCCAAGCGAGTCAGAGAAATGACCAACGGACGTTTCACCATTACACCCTTTGCTGCGGGGGAGGTAGTACCGGGGTTACAAGTTATGGACGCGGTGCAAGCGGGAACAGTAGAATGTGGGCATACAGGTAGTTATTATTATACCGGAAAGAACCTAGCTTTAGCCTTTGCTACTACTGTACCCTTCGGCCTCAACGCCCAACAACAGAATTCCTGGCTGTATCATGGGGGGGGACTAGAAGCCATGCAAAAAATTTATAGTGACTTCAACATCATTAACTTTCCCGCTGGTAACACTGGGGCGCAAATGGGGGGATGGTTTAAACGACAAATTAACACTGTGGCTGACTTCCAAGGTTTAAAAATGCGTATTCCCGGAATCGGTGGCCAAGTTATAGCTCGCATGGGTGTAAATGTGCAAGTATTACCAGGAGGCGAAATTTTCTTAGCACTGGATCGGGGCGCAATTGATGCAGCTGAGTGGGTCGGTCCCTACGATGATGAAAAACTGGGTTTACACAAAGCTGCCCAATTTTACTATTATCCCGGTTGGTGGGAACCAGGACCGACATTAGATGTTTTAGTTAACCGTACTGCTTGGAATAAATTACCCCCGGAATACCAAGCCATCCTCAAGACAGCAGCTTATGAAGCCAACGTGAATATGCTCTCTGAGTATGACGCTTTAAATGGCCAAGCATTAACCAGACTGACCGCGGGGGGGACTAAATTAGTTCCCTTCAGTCGGGAAATTATGCAAGCATCTCAAACAGCGTCCTTTGAGTTCCTAGAAGAAAATGCTAGTCAGGACAGCACCTTTAAGGAAGTTTACCAACAGTGGAAAGGGTTCCGTCAGCAAGTTTTTGACTGGAACCGTGTCAATGAATTGAGTTATGCTAATTTCTCAATGAGTTGATCAATTAACTTCCTAAATTCGGTAAAAAACTGACAATCCCCGGAAAAGCAATTATTAACACCAAAACTAGCATTTGCAGCAAAATAAAGGGGATAGCGCCCCGATAAATATCAGATGTGGTGACTTCTGGGGGGGCGACACCACGCAGATAGAACAATGCAAAACCGAAGGGCGGTGTGAGAAAGGAAGTTTGCAGATTTGCGCCTAAAATCACACCGTACCAAATCAAATCAATACCTAACTGTTGAGCTACGGGGACAAATAGGGGGACAACAATAAAAGCAATCTCGAAAAAGTCAATAAAAAAGCCGAGAATAAATACTGTTACCATGCTGACAATCAAAAACCCCGTAGTCCCACCGGGAAGATTAGCTAGGAGATCAAACATAAATTGATCCCCATTCAAACCCCGGAACACTAGACTAAAGGCTGTGGAACCCAATAGGATAAAAATCACCATGGTGGTAATTTTTAAAGTGGCATCGCAAACCTGAGCCACAGATGGTAAATTTAGCTGACCGTTAGCAGCAGCAAGTGCGATCGCACCTAGACAACCTACAGCACCGGCTTCTGTAGGGGTAGCAAAGCCAAAAAAGATACTACCCAATACCAAGAAAATCAGAACTAACGGCGGTAGCATGACCTGAAATATCCGTTTTCCCAAGGCTTTACCACCAATGTTGCGCACCTCCGCCGGTAAAGCTGGGGCTAAATCTGGCTTTAAAAATGCCACAATCAGCACATGTAAAGCAAAAGCACCGGACATCATTAAACCGGGAATCAAGGAACCGATAAATAAATCACCCACAGAAACCCCTAACTGGTCACCCAGCACCACCAACACCACACTAGGGGGGATAATTTGCCCCAGAGTACCCGATGCCGCAATTACACCAGTGGCTAATTCTTTATTATACCCATAACGCAGCATAATGGGTAGGGAAATTAACCCCATAGCCACCACCGTTGCTGCCACCACACCAGTAGTTGCTGCCAACAGCGCCCCCACTAACACCACAGCTAAAGCCAGTCCCCCCCGTAACCGTCCTAATACAATCCCCATAGTTTCTAACAGGTTCTCAGCTATGCCAGATTTTTCCAGCATTGACCCCATAAAGATAAAGTAAGGGATAGCTAACAGGGTATAATTAGCCATGATGCCAAAAATCCGCTGTGGCATGGCAGTTAAAAATATCGGGTCAAATACACCCAGGGCAATTCCCACTATGCCAAATATGATTGATACCCCACCCAGAGAAAAAGCTACGGGATATCCCAGGGATAACAGCACCAAAGCCCCCGCAAACATAGCAGGCCCTAGCCATTCATAATCTAGTGTCATGATTTTCCTCCGGGGATATGGCGATCGCTATCGACTCTACCTTGAAGAATGGCCAAGTTTTTAATTACCTGAGAAATTCCCTGAACAATCAACAACACAAAGGAGACAATAATCATGGTTTTGATGGGGTAGCGGGGTAAACCATCAGGGTCTGGGGATGTTTCCCAAATTTCCCAGGAAGCCAGGATACTACCCCAAGAAAAAAATATCACCATCAGAGAAAATGGAATTAAAAATAACACTGTCCCCAGTAAATCTGCTAGTGCTTTCTGCCGGTGAGTCCAATTGTTGTAAAACACATCCACCCGGACGTGTTCATTATGCTTTAAGGCGTAACCTGCACCCCAGAGGAAAATTAAATCAAAAATATACCATTGGGCTTCTATGTAAGCATTAGAAGTTAAATTAATGCCAATCAACCGCCCTAAGTATCGCCCTAAAACATTCCATGCGCCAAGTATGACCATGACTAGCACCAGTCCACTGGTTAATTTGCCAATGCGCTCGGTACAGATATCAATGATTTTGGCTATCCTTAATAGTTTTTCCAATGATTATCTCACCCTCTTTAAACTTGCTATCCTAGTGACTAATCTTATGATTTTTCACGCACAATAGCATCACGTAACGTAAGCCATAGGCACAAAAAAGACCATCATAGGTATAGGTAAGCTAGGGCTGTATTTTGATGGAGTGGGATTGAGCCGACTGGTGCTATAAGATAGGGTTTTTTAAACCATACAACCCAGGGTAACTATAAAAATGAACTTTTTTGATAAATTACAAGCTAGTATATTCCAAAATCAAAGTTTACTATTTGTAGGTCTTGATCCAAATCCAGAACTCCTACCAGCAGATTATAAATCTGAGGATATCATTGCTGATTTACATAATTGGTTAGAATCGATTATCCGCGAAACTGCTGATTTTGTCTGTGCTTATAAACCAACTTTAGGATTTTATGAAGCCTTGGGTGTTCCAGGTTTAGAACTGCTAGAAAAAACTTTAGCAGCTATTCCTAGTCATATCCCCATTATCTTAGATGCTAAACATAGTGATTTAAATACCAGCAGTGTGTTTGCTCGCAGGGTATTTACACAATTGAATGTGGATGCTGTGACTCTGAGTCCTTATACAGGACAAGACCATGTAGCACCGTTTTTAGTTTACCTTGATCAAGCGGTATTTATTTTATGCTGCACTTCTAATGCGGGAGCAGAAGCTTTACAAAAATATCCCACAGAAGAATTACCTCTATATTTACAGGTAGTCAAGGAGTCTAGGAATTGGGGAACTCCAGAACAATTAGGTTTGGAGGTGGGGACGACAAACCCTGAGATTTTAGCTCGGATTCGGTCAGTTGCGCCGGAAAGGTTGATTATGGCCCGGAGTATTTGGGCTGGGGGAAGTAATATCAATATCAAGGAAATTTTAGCAGCTGGGTTAAATAGTCACGGTGATGGGTTATTGATTCCTGTTCCTCAAGATATGTTCAGTCAACCCAAATTAGCTGATCATATCCAGTCCTTACGTGCAGAGATTAATCAAGCTAAAAGTGAAATTTTCTCGGAAACTTCTACCTGTGCTGTGTGGTTACCTGATGTTTCTGTTGTCAATCTCCACCCCCAACAAGACTTGATTTTAAAACTTTATGATGTCGGGTGCATCATGTTTGGTAGTTTTGTACAAGCATCGGGAGCCACTTTTCCTTACTACATTGACTTACGGAAAATTATTTCCAATCCCCAGGTTTTTAATCAGGTTCTCACTGCTTATGAGAAAATTTTAAATTCTCTTGAGTTTGACAGATTAGCAGGTATTCCCTACGGTTCTTTACCCACTGCTACGGGTTTATCTTTGCGTTTACATTGTCCCCTAATTTTCCCGCGCAAGGAAGTGAAAGCACACGGAACCCGCAGGTTAATTGAGGGGAATTTTGATCCTGGTGAAACTGTGGCGGTGGTTGATGATATTCTGATCACGGGCAAAAGTGTGATGGAAGGTGCCGAAAAGTTAAAATCAGCAGGATTGAATGTTAGGGATATTATAGTCTTGATTGACCATGAACAAGGTGTAAAGGCGAGATTACTAGATCATGGTTATCAAGCTCATTCTGTGTTTACACTGGCGGAAATTACAGAAACACTGTATCAGTGTGGGCGAATTAACCAGGCGCAATTTTTAGCCTTTCGCGAAAGTCAAGGTTAGCACTATTCATGCTTGCATAACTACAGTTTCAGATCCCGGAATTTCCAACCAGAAATTCCGGGTATCTACTCTGGTGGGGAATTGTGGGTGCTCACCTACCTGAACCTCGCTCTAGAAATTGATCTGATTTTGAATAGCTATGAGCAGAAATCAGCAGCAGTAGGAGAATTACAGTTTTATGAAGCATGATTGATATAACTTCTCAGGTATTCACCTTGAAATCTACATGACTTGCGCCAAATTTGATTCACCCCTAGGTGTGAATCTGTCTGCCAAAATGCTCAATTGAAGAGCAATCGTTGTAGAATTATTCCTTGAAATACAGGAGGGCAAAACCGATGACCCGTGTCATCATTGTGCGCCATGGACAAAGCAGCTATAACATCGAGCGCCGCATCCAAGGACGTACTGACGTGTCAAGATTAACAGAGAAAGGGTGTGCAGATGCTAGTAAGGTAGGAAAAGCCCTCAGTAATATTCCTTTTAGTGCTATTTATACTAGTCCTCTCCAGCGGGCTAAGAAAACAGCTGAGATTATATACAGTGAGTTGGTAACGGAGTCTACAAGGTCTGTAACTCCCCAAGTTGCTGATAACCTGATGGAAATTGATCTACCTTTATGGGCAGAAATGCTCAGTGCTGATGTCAAGGAAAAGTTTACTGAGGACTACTGCACCTGGAAACAACGCCCCCATGAATTGCGGATGTTGGTCAAGGATGGGACAACGGAACATTTTCCTGTCTTAGCTATCTATGAACAAGCGCGGTTATTTTGGCAGGAAATTCTACCCCGTCATCAAGGTGAAACTATCCTCATAGTCGCCCATAATGGCATTAATCGGGCTTTGATTAGTACAGCTTTGGGTATTTCCCCCAGTCGTTACCATAGCTTACAGCAATCTAACTGTTGTATTAGCGTCCTGAATTTTGCTGGTGGTTTAGGGGAACCGGTGCAATTAGAATCTCTGAATCAGACCCAACACTTAGGGGAAACTTTACCCTCTTTGCGACCGGGACATCAGGGAGTCCGTTTGTTGTTGGTACGTCATGGGGAGACGGAATGGAATCGCCAAACTAGATTCCAAGGGCAAATAGATATCCCCCTCAATGATAATGGTAGACAACAGGCCCAAATCGCCGGAGAATTTCTCAAAGATGTGGTGATTGATTTTGCTGTTAGTAGCTCTATGCTCCGCCCCAAGGAAACCGCAGAATTGATATTGAACCACCATCCTAGTATAAACTTAGAGTTACAAGATGGTTTGAGAGAAATCAGTCACGGATTGTGGGAAGGTAAATTAGAAACAGAGATAGAGCAAGAATTCCCCGGAGAATTGCAGCGCTGGCGACTAGTACCCGCCCAGGTACAAATGCCAAAAGGGGAAAACCTAGAGCAAGTTTGGCAGCGGAGTGTGGCATCTTGGCAAGGAATTATACAAGATGCACTCACAAAACAACTCAAAACCGGTTTGGTGGTAGCCCACGATGCTACTAATAAAACTTTGCTGTGTCACGTTCTCGGTTTATCGGCTGATAATTTCTGGAACTTCCGCCAAGGTAATGGCGCTGTAAGTGTAATTGACTATCCATCTGGTCTGGATGGGTTGCCAGTGCTACAAGCAATGAATATTACCAGCCACTTAAGTGGAGGGGTACTAGATAAAACTGCGGCTGGCGCTTTGTAAAAAACAAGTCTTTTGACCAGAAAAGACCATGGTGGTTAAAACCACCAATTGGCCTCCCTCTCAGGGCTGAAGCTGCTGATTTTTCCGCTTACAACCATATTTTTATGACAGAACTGCTAAAAAAAGTAAGGGTAATTAATCCTAATTTAAAATCTGAGGAGATAGCTGATGTACTCATAGCTGATGGTAAGGTCGCCGCGATCGCCCCGGATATTTCTGATATTCCCGCTGACAGTACTATTCAAGATTGTCAGGGATTAATTCTGGGCACAGGATTAGTAGATTTGTATAGTCACTGTAGTCAACCGGGATTTGAACAGCGAGAAACGCTGTCATCTATGTTACAAGCTGCATCTGCGGGAGGGTTTACCAGAATTACTATTCTCCCAGATACATCTCCAGTTGTTGACCATCCGGCTATGGTAACACAGTTGCAGCAAACCCCACCCCCTCACGCCCACTCCCGGAAACAGGAGGGGGAGTTAAAGTTACACCCTCAAGTTTACGTTTGGGGAGCTATCAGCCTAGATTTAGCGGGGAAGCAATTGACGGAATTAGCAGATTTAGCTGCTGCGGGGGTCGTGGGTTTTACAGATGGTCAGCCTTGGGATAATTTAGGGTTTGTACAGCGAGTCCTGGAGTATCTCCAACCCTGGGGTAAACCGGTGGCTTTTTCCCCTGGCGATCGCCTATTATCGGGTCATGGGGTGATGCGCGAAGGTGTCGCGGCTCTGCGTTTCGGTTTACCCCCTGTACCAGCGAGCGCGGAAACTACCGCCCTGGCTGCTTTGTTAGAATTGGTCGCCGCTACAGCTACACCAGTACACATTATGCGGGTGTCTACCGCTCGCAGTGTGGAACTCATCGCCACCGCTAAGGCTGGGGGTTTACCCATCACCGCTAGCACTACTTGGATGCACTTATTGCTTGACACGACGGCAATAGCCAGTTATAATACTAGTCTAAGGTTGGAACCTCCTTTAGGTAACCCCAGTGATGTAGAGGCTTTACGGGGGGGGGTGAAAAATGGTGTCATAGATGCGATCGCCATAGACCATGCACCTTATACCTATGAGGAAAAAATGCAAGCCTTTGCCTCCTCACCTCCAGGGGCGATGGGTTACGAGTTAGCATTACCCCTACTCTGGCAGAATTTAGTAGAGACTGGGAAGCTTACGGCTTTAGAATTATGGGGCGCTCTCAGCACTCACCCAGCGGAATGTTTACAACAGCAACCCAGTACAATTACCACCGGTGCTAAGGCGGAACTGATTCTATTTGACCCGCAGGAAACCTGGAAGGTTGAACCGCAGAATCTGTATACGCTCTCTAGTAATACACCTTGGCTAGGAAAACAACTTCAGGGACGGGTTGTAAAAGTTTGGCATCCCTGATAGGGATTATGGATAAGTTTACTCTAGGGGTATATATGGAGTAGGATGGTGTAATTTTTTGAATCACTGTTAGGTATGGTGGGTGATGACGACAGGAAGCGAAAAAAAAACTTTTTTTTTCGCCCTAGTTATTTTCACTGAGAGGGATTGATAGGTAATTGTAAATTTTATCACTGTTAAGATTTGGGTTGATGGAAATTTTGATAGAAATTTTAAATGATTGTGACTAGATAGGATAAGGAGAATAGAATGAGAAAATATATCATTTTTGGGGTTGTGAATTTGAGAAAATAAGAAAATATATCATTTTTGTGGTGAGAGGGGTTATAAGTAGTTGTGAGGAGAGAATCTAGATAGTGATCTAGGGTAGTTAGTATTTGAATGTTTAATTTTAACAGGGATTATCAGTAATTGTGACTAAGTGTAAAATCCCCACCTATTGACTAGGTGGGGTAGTTGTGAAATTCTCCTTGACATTTTTTCAAGAATATGAACTGTTGACGGTTGACGGTTGACGGTTGACTGTTGACTGGTGACTGGTGACTGTTGACTGTCCTTGTGGATTGGGATTGGTGATACAAAATTTGAGCAATTAATGACTCTATTATTAATAGACAATGAACTTTATCTGGGTAAAACGCAAAAGATGTTGAGAATTTTCTCAAGAAAATTGCTCAGGAAAAAAACATTGATGTGCAAATCTTAGTCAATGAGTGGTTGAGAAATAATATTAAGTTAATTGAAAGTATTCAGTAAAAGGGAACTGACAAGTCAGCGCTTGGGCGATCGCATTCCCCCAATCCCCAAATAGCGATACCTTCGGTCAGCTTGGGCGATCGCACTCTTCATATTATCAAAGCTGCTGAAGTAGTCAGTTATTTAATGCTTGATCCTACAAGAATGGATAAATTTTGGGATTTATGTTGCATTGACAGTGTTAGCAGGTGACGACACCCCGGTGACTCACCAATGACTCACCAATAAACCACCAAACCGCTTACACCTGTTAGCAGGGTGATGACACCTGTACTATGTCTGTCACACGTGCTTACTACAATTTTCCCCTCACACCCAGATTATTTATGAGATTAACTTAAAGCTTCCTATTGTATCCTCATTTTTAATACTAATTCCTGGTAAAACCGTGTAACTTCTGGCATAAATATCACTATAGCAATCCTAAATGATTCATGAACAATTTCTGTTCCCTGTTTCGGTGTTCCGGTGTTCCCTTTCCTCACTGATAATTTCTCAAGTCAAATAGGATGACTATATAAAACTGAGATTAAATGAGATTAAAATTTATTATGGCTTCTTTCAAGGATAAAAACTAATGTCAGATCATAATTTTCCCAAATAAATGTGTAAACTTAAAGAGTTTACGTATGATCAAAATTTTATGACTCGCTGGTTTAATATTGCAGGTCCTTGTTCAAACGATATCCACTATGTTCTATCTCCCACAGTCAGATTACCAGACTTAGAGGCGTTAATTCAACAACGTAGTTATTTTGTCCTACACGCACCACGACAAACAGGGAAAACCACCGCCATGTTATCCCTAGCAAAACAACTGACTGATGCCGGAAATTATGCGGCAGTTATGGTATCTGTAGAAGTAGGAAGTGCATTTAATTATGATCCTACCACCGCAGAATTAGCGATTTTAGGAACTTGGTATAATACAATTCAAGATAGTTTACCAAAAGAATTACAACCTCCTGCTAAACAATGGCAACAGGAAGAAGCAGGAAGCAGAATTAAGGCTTTTTTAAGAGGTTGGGCAAAAGCTATAAATCGTCCCATAGTATTATTTATAGATGAAATTGATTCTTTACAATATCAAACACTAATTTCTATTTTAAGACAGTTAAGAGATGGTTTTCCTAACCGTCCAGAAAATTTTCCCTCATCGGTAGGATTAATTGGTTTACGAGATGTGCGAGACTATAAAGTAGCATCGGGAGGTAGTGATAGATTAAATACATCTAGTCCTTTTAATATTAAAGTTGCTTCTCTGACTATGCGAAATTTTAATCTGGCAGAAGTAGGAGAATTATATCAACAACATACAGCAGCAAC
>NZ_JAQMUH010000140.1:0-42474 GCF_028331025.1 Anabaenopsis arnoldii
CCTGGTTACTCTGATGATAAAAAAATTAATCGAAGTCGCCCTACCCCTAGAAGCCATCAACCAAGAATCAGCCAGGGAAAAATCCATCAGACACGGACATCCTTCCACACTCCATTTATGGTGGTCAAGAAAACCTACAGCCACTTGTAGAGCCGTATTATTTGCTTCCCTAGTCGATGACCCCTCTAGTCACCCCGACAAATTCCCCACAGAAGCAGCCCAAGCACAAGAAAGACAACGCCTATTTGATATCATTGGCAAAATTGCTACCCTAGAAAAAAAAGGTAAACAAGAGCAAGTAGTACAAGGTTTAGTATCCTGGGACAGTATCAACAAACCCGAAATTATCCAAACCGCCCAAAAAGAAATCGCCCGCTGTTTAGCTTGGAGTCGCAACGAAACACCACCCACAGACCCCGCAAAAGTACTGACATATCTACAAACCTACGCACCCCCAGTTTATGACCCCTTCTGTGGCGGTGGTTCCATACCCCTAGAAGGACAACGCCTAGGTTTAGTCGCCCATGGTAGTGATATTAACCCCGTCGCCGTCCTCATTACTAAAGCCTTAATTGAAATTCCCCCCAAATTTCCCAATCAACCCCCCATCAACCCCCAAGCACAAAGAGAATTAAAAGCCGACCAATGGTACAGCGCCCAGGGGTTAGCTGCTGATGTCCGCTACTATGGCGAATGGATGCGGGAGCAAGCCTTTAAAACCATTGGCCATTTATACCCCAAAGTCACCCTACCCCAGGAGTATGGCGGTGGGGAAGCAACCGTAATTGCTTGGTTGTGGGCGCGAACAGTCAAATGTCCTAACCCCGCTTGTGGGGCGCAAATGCCCTTAGTAAATTCTTTTAAATTATCCACCAAAAAAGGTAAACAAGCTTGGGTAGAACCTGTAATTGATAGCAGTCACCAACCCCCCACAGTTACTTTTACAGTCAAAACCGGCGAAGGAACACCACGGGAGGGAACCGTTAACCGCAGAGGGGCGATGTGTGTTTGTTGTGACAGTCCTGTAACCTTTGACCACATCCGCCAGGAGGGGAAAGCAGGAAGAATGCAGACTCAGTTAATGGCTATTGTCGCAGAAGGTAAAAAGCAACGGTTGTATATTCCCCCCAATGAGGAGCAGATCAAAGTGGCTTTGTCAGCACAGCCACAATGGAAACCAGAGGCTGAACTTTCTACACATCCTCAGTATATGGCAACCCCACGCTATGGGATAAAGAGAATTTGTGATTTATTCACCCCCCGTCAGCTTGTCGCCTTAACCACCTTCAGCGATTTAGTCACCACCGCCAGAGAACAAGTCAAACTCGATGCTCTAGCTGCGGGTATCCCAGATGATAACTTACCATTTTCCCAAGGGGGTACAGGTGCGACAGCTTACGCCGATGTTGTCGCCACTTATTTAGGGTTTGGGGTAAGTCGTTTAGCTGACAGAAATTCAAGTATTTGTTCTTGGGATATTAGCAGAGATAGTACCAGAAATACATTCGCCCGTCAAGCAATTCCCATGACCTGGGACTTTGTAGAAGCTAACCCCTTGAGTGATTCTACAGGTAACTTTGGCGGTGCTGTTGACTGGATATCAGCAGTCATAGAATTAAGAAATACTGACACCCCCGGCTTAGTTAAACAACATAATGCAGCCCAAAAATTACATTTAAACTCTCCGGTCATCTCCACCGACCCCCCATACTACGATAACATCGGCTATGCAGACTTAGCAGACTTCTTTTATGTGTGGCTGCGCCGTTCCATTGGCAAACTTTACCCACAAATTTGCAGTACCATACTAGTACCCAAAACACAAGAACTAGTCGCCACCCCCTACAGATTTGGCGGCGATAAACAACAAGCTAAAGAATTTTTTGAAACTGGTTTAGGTCAAGCTTTTAGGAGAATGCGAGAAACCGCACATCCTCAATATCCAGTTACTATTTATTACGCCTTTAAACAGTCAGAAACAGAAACCAGTAAAAATAACGAAAGTGTCACCGCTTCCACCGGTTGGGAAACCATGCTAGAAGGTTTAATCCAATCTGGTTTTACCATTGTCGGTACTTGGCCCATGCGGACAGAATTAAGTAACCGCAGTGTCGCTATGGGAACTAACGCCCTCGCCTCCTCCATCGTCCTTGTCTGTCGTCCCCGTGAAGAAACCGCCCCCTCCGTCACCCGTCGCCAATTTCTGCAACAACTCAAGCGGGAACTCCCAGACGCACTAGAAAAACTGCAACAAGGTAACATCGCCCCCGTAGATTTAGCCCAAGCTAGCATAGGTCCAGGTATGGGTATTTTCTCCCGTTATACTAAAGTCCTAGACGCTGACGGTTCTGCTATCAAGGTACGCACCGCCCTACAATTCATTAATCAAATGTTAGATGAATACCTCACAGAACAGGAGGGAGAATTTGACATAGAGACCCGCTGGGCTTTGATCTGGTTTGAACAACATCAATTTAATGAAGGACTCTATGGCGAAGCGGAAACTTTATCTAAAGCTAAAAATATCAGTGTTGAAGGGTTGGTGAATGGGGGTATTCTGTCTGCTGAAGGTGGAAAAGTCCGACTATTGCGCCGCGCAGAGTTACCAGAGAATTGCAACCTCATGGGGTGTAATTGGTTGATTACCCAACACCTAATCTACACCCTAGATAAAAAAGGAGAAACCGGCGCAGCGGCGGTATTATCTAAATATAAGGGTGAGTGGGAAATCTTACGAGATTTAAGTTATCGGTTATATAACATTTGTGACAAAAAAGCCTGGACACAGGAGGCGACTGCTTATAACAGCTTAGTAATTTCCTGGTCAGAAATTTGTCGCCTAGCAGCTCAAAGCCTACCAGACACTCTACAGGGAGAATTGTTTTAACTACCTTATACAGATCCCCGAATTCTAGATAAATTATACTAGACTATTCCGCATACCGAAAGAAGTCGGGGAGCTTAACCACATACATGATTTCCTAGTCGGATTCATCCGACTTCAGCTTTCAGACAGGGGTTTTAAACCCCTGGCTCCTACATACATCAGCTTCAGGCGATCGCCCTACACAGATACCCGACTTCTAGATAAATTATACTAGAGTATCCCGCATACCGAAAGAAGTCGGGGAGCTAGATCATATAGATGATTTTCCAGGGGTTTTTAAACCGCAGTCTGGCGCTTGGGATACTTTTTAGAACCTTCAACTAGCTGATAAAGCTTGCTTTCAAACTTCTGTGTACAGGCAGACCAATCATATTCAATAATAGAAGGGCGAGCTTGTTGAGTGATTTCTTCTTTCAGTTGGGGGTTACCAAGAATTGTTACTACCTTATACGCAAAATCTCGTAGATTGTTGGGTTGAGCTAAAAAGCCATTCACACCGGGAAAAACTTGCTCTAAGCTTGAAGGAACACCAGCAGCTACTACGGGGGTACCAGAAGCCAAAGCTTCAAAATTAGTAGTGCAGAAATTCTCGGTTACAGAAGGGTTAACAAATACATCTGCACGAGCAAACCAACCTAAAAGTTCTGTACCATGGGACTCACCCCAGATAGTAATACCAGAGCCAAACTTTTGCGATCGCCGGCGCAATTCTTTATCCATTGGACCACTACCAACAATGACTAAATGCACATCCGGAATTTCCGCCGCAATCAGGGGGAACATATCTATAAGTTGGGTGACGTTCTTTTCTGCGGTAATGCGCCCCACAAATAATATCGTGGGTCTGTGGTCATGGGGAATGGGGTTATAAATGATATTACGCGGGTGAAATTTTTGACAGTCAATTCCTTGATAAGGAACATATTCACCCCGGATGCAATTTAGGCGCTGATACTTCTGGAGTTGTGCTTGGGAAGGAAATAAATTGACATCATAGACTTGGGTAGATTGTTTAACTAAAAGGGGGATAATCGGACGCATTAATTGGAAAAATAGATTACCCAAATAGTATTGGATGTAAGCCACAATATCGGTGTGGAAAATAGAAATAATGGGGGTGCGGGTTTTTTTAGCGTATTCCACCCCAATAGGGCGGCCATAACCTTGCAAAAATAGTGAATAAAAGCCTCGCATTTGCGGTGCTTCTTCTACTACTATAATATCGGGTTCAAATTTTTCTAATAACTTGGTATCACTCCAATGGCGATAGTGTAATGGTTGGGGTAAGGACTTATAAAAAATTAGTGGTTTTGTCGGGAAAGAATAGGCAGAAAAGTTAGGAAAATGCTCTAACTCCTCGAGTCCTGACATGGGGCGCTTACCCACATTTTTCGGGTACTGATCATTAATTTCTGGGTGGACAAGAAAGACCTCATGGCCCTGTTGTAGTAACCAGCGTACCCGTTGGTGGACTGCAACTGAAACCCCGGTCAAAAAAGGTGCATATAATCCTGTAAATAGCGCGATGCGAAGGGGTTGCTTGTTCATGATTTGAGTTGATTTTTATATTTGTGTGCCAAAAGAATCATGTTTTTACACATGATTCCTGTTCGGCTTACATATCAATTGAGGGAAATATTTGATGCACCTGGTTGTTCTGATGGGTGGTAAGGGCGGTATTCAACTAGCTGAATCTTCCAGGGACTTTGGAATTTATAGGTAATACCCCGCCACTTAACTTTTGACATCCGCAGGGAAGAGAGAAATACTAGTCCATAAACCCATTGTGTTAAAGGAATTGCCATTAACATCTTGAAAATTACGGCCATGGATAATTGGGTGTGGGGTTGATGATGAGAGCGAATGACTAACTGTACTGCTCGCTCTAAAAAAACTGTAATTAGCAGTAGTGAGAGTACATAGCTGGTATAGTAGCTAAAGGATAATATGGCAGGATACCATTGTCCAGTTAGGAAAGCTGCTACAAACAATACACTCAAAAGAGTAGGAAACAAGATAGTTAAAATCGCGTTACCCACTACAGCTAACCAGTGGTGGTGATAAAGTCGGCAAAACAGTAGTTGGCGCTGCATCCAGGATTTTAAGGCAGATAAATTGCACTCTTCCTGATTCAGCATGATTAAAGATGGGACAAATTTAATCCGCAGTTTATGTTTACCCAAGATGTCACCCATCATGGTATCTTCACAGAAAGCTTTTCCCCAGTGATCTAGCAATTTTGTTTGTTCCAGGACTGTTGTTTTTACCGCTAAAGTTCCACCCCAGGGGATACCATATATGTACATCTGTACTACCGCTGAGATGTTCCACATATACCTAACTATAGTTCCCCAATGGTTACCTTTAGGTACATACCAACGATTACCGGTTGTCGCGCCAATCTTGGGGTCTGCTAAGGGGGTGACCAATTCACGCAGCCAATGAGGATGAACAATGGTATCAGCATCTACTAAGGCGATCGCCTGGTAGGAAGGGTCTAACTCAGTAATGGCTTGGATGATACAGCTACATTTGAGACTGCAATTTTTGCGGATAATTCTCAAAGGGCTGATGTCAACATTAGCCGCTCCATGCTCCTGGACTGTATGAGTAGCAACAGCCCATGCTGGATCTGACATACGATCAACGACCACTTTTAAATCATACTCTGGGTAATTCTGATTCAAAAGTGCCTTTAAACAATCACTCAAAAACGGGTCAGCACCACGGAGGCAGAGAATCACTGCTGTTTTAGGTAATTCTTCATCTGGTAACAGAGTTCTGTTGTATGACTGTAGATACCATAAGAAGACTAACATAAAAAACACTTGAACAGCCAGGCCAACGGTTAAACATTTGCATAGGAATATTACTAATTCATTCATCTTTAGTTCCTACGCTGTGATTGACCTTGGGCAATGAAGTAGAGCAATGGAAGAGACGGTCTTGTTACTCAGTCAAAAAGCATAATTGACATCAAAGAGAAATCTTCCCATCAATGGGCTGATCTAGGGTATCATAGGGATGGTATTCAAGTAATCGAATATTCCAGGGGTTTTCTACACGATAAATAATACCACGCCATTTAACTGTTGACATTCCTAGGGAAGCTACTAAAGCTAACCCATATACCCACTGTGTCAGAGGAATAGCAAGGAAGATTTTCCTGACTATATCCATTGATAATTTTGTAGTTGGTTGACCATGAGCGCGAATTACTTGACTGACTCCTAACTCTAAAATCAGGGTGATTAAGAGTAATCCCACAGTATAAATGCAATAGGTAGTTAACAGTAAAAACGCTAAGTCCCATTGTGTATCTAGCAACGATAACACAAACAATACTATTGCCACACAAGGAAACAGAATACTAGAGACAGCATCGCCAATGATGGCTAACCAAGAGGGATGGTAAAGTCTACAGTAGAAGAGTAGGCGCTTAAGAGATTCTATGAAGCCAAGTAACTCGCACTCTTCCCGATTGAGCATAATTAGAGAAGGTACAAACTGAACTCGCAACCCATGTTCTTTGAGGATATTGTGCATCATAAAATCTTCCCCCAAAGCTTCGCCCCATTTATCTAGCAGACCTGTTTGGTGTAGTACATCTGTTTTAATTGCTAAAGTCCCACCCCAAGGAACTCGGAACAAGTACATTTGCACAACAGTAGATACATTACCTATATAGCGGACTAAAGACCCCCAATACTTACCAGTGGGTACAAACCAACGATTACCGGTGGTCGCTCCCACTTGGGGATGAGCTAGAGGACTCACTAGTTGACGTAGCCAATGAGGGTGAACAATGGTATCAGCATCTACTAAGGCGATCGCTTTGTAGGAATCATCCAATTCTGACACAGCTTGTAACAGGGAACTGCATTTAAGACTGCAGTTGTGTCGGATAACCCTCAGGGGGCTGATTTCTACGTTCGTGGCTCCTTGTGCTTTGATAGTCTCATTAACAAGCCAAGCTGGATCTTCCTGACTATCAATAATCACCTTTAAATCATATTCTGGATAATCCTGATTTAATAGTGCTTCCACACAGTTAGACAAATAAGGATCGGCTCCCCGTAGACAAAGAATCACCGCCGTTTTGGGTAACTGTTCATCGGCTGATAAATTTGGCGATTTTGATGATCTGAGGTAGAATAGAAAAACCATTGCTAAACACATTTGAATAGCCAGCCAACCCAGCAGAGACTGAGTAATGAATATCGTCAACTCTTTCATATATAGTATTTCCCATGCTCGTGAGGTACAAAGTTGTTTAGTTTCAGGGAACAGGGAACAGGGAATAGGGAACAGGGAACAGGGAACAGGGAACAGGGAATAGGCAATTGATGTGTACTTCATTAGCCTGAAAAAGGCTATATAGTAGTCTCCGACGGTTTTTGCCTTGTGTAATAGCGAGTCGCGCTCATCCCCATCCCCCATCCCTATTCCCCCTTATGAATCCAGGGAATATTTCATCAAAATGTTGATGGTGGTATTTTGATTTCGTATTAGTAAAAAGCTGGCATCATGAAACTTGGGTGTACCAGTAACAATTGAAACTGTGGGGTTTTGGGAAATACCAAAACCTTCTTGAGGTATACCCAGAAAGTCTTTATTAAGCTTGCGATCGCCATTTTGATCATCCATGACGGCCACTGCATAATTTCCCGGCTTCAAGCCGGAAAAAACATGAGTTAAACTTCCCCCTGTAGACTCCACACAAGCGCTTTTGACAACTGCATTAGTATTGAAGGGAAAACCTTTATGACTAGAGTAAACACCCATACAAATCTCACCCTTTTGATTATTAATACCATCGACTACAACTGTTAATGTTGTAGTAGGTTTGGCGTTGACTGTTTTGGCAAAGCTAATACTCAATAAAGTAGCTAGGATTAAACGACTCAGATGTGTGATTTTCAACATATTTACCTGACATGAAAAGGTGATTTTACTTTGAACCATTGATGACAGCAGTTGCTCTTAGGAGTGATTAGCTGTTTTATATAAAGAAAATACTATTTGAGGAGTCTTTAGTAAATCTTTAAGCAACAGATATTCATTACCTTGCAACTGCTGATAAATGCTGATGTGGCAACGTAGACGCTGCTCAAGACTCAGTGGAAATAGCCAAACAGAGCGCATATATTCCCAAACTATTCTCCAATGTGGCAATAAGATTTTGCCCTTATTAGCTGAGTCAAACCACAGGGCATAAGCATGCAAATCAGGTAAAATTCTCCGATTATCTTGAGATTTTCCTTGGTTCAACAAATGATAATTGGGAAAGTACATACTCAATGACTGTCCCGAATGGCTTCTAGCAAAAAATAAGTATTCTGGGATTTCGTAAAATTCCCCCAGCAAACCAATTCTTAATAATAAAATGCCATCTGCAGTACCATAACTCCCCATAGGTGGTACTTTCCTGAGAGCGCTAGCGCGAATTACTCCATATAACTGATAGCACAGATGTTTACTGAGTAACTCATGAAAGCGCTCATGGGGTTGTGGTGAATCAGTCTTGAGGTGAATATTGTAGTTGTCCAGAAAATTACCATTCTCATCGATAAAACATACATGAGAATGAGACAAAATTACCTTTGGGTTATGATCAAGTACCTCCACACATTTGATCAGAAAGTCTGGGGCGTGTAAATCATCATAAGCCGCCCATTTAAAGTATTCACCCACAGACAAATCAAACACACGATTGAAGTTACGCGCACAACCAAGATTAATTTGATTACGATAGTAACGAATCCGTTGATGTTGCGCTGCATAACCCCGACAAATTGCTTCAGTTTGATCTGTAGAAGCATTATCTGAGATAATCAACTCAAAATCTGCAAAGGTCTGAGCCAAAAGTGAATCCAGGGCTGCTTTGATAAATTTCTCGCCATTGTACACAGGCAATCCGATACTTAACTTCGGCTTGTTGCTCATATAGTATGATGTTTGGTAAAATGGCGAAACAAAAACTATTTACCTATCTTTTCGATATCAGTGGTTTGCAGCCATGCTTGTGTAAGTCTCAAACCATCTTCCAGGTCAATTTTTGGCTTGTAATCTAATAGAGTTTGGGCTTTAGCAATGGCATAAGCATAAGGACGACTCATAAAATCTACAGATTCTGGTAGGATGTCAGCCTTTTTGCGAAAAAGTTTTTGTCCTTGGGCGCGGAGTTTAAGAAATAACTTCATTTCGTCTTTGGGTAAAGACATAGGCGCAGATAAACCTTCCATTGCTGCTAAACGCAGAAAATATTCTTTCCAGGAGGTCTGTTGACCATCGGTAATGTTAAATACTTCACCGTAGGTTTCTTTTGCAACTGCAAGAAAAATCGCCTCAATCAAGTTATCTACATATACATGATTCATTACACCCTGACCATCGTTAGCATAGGCGAATAATTTTTGACGCATCATTAAAATTGGTCGCACTACCCAAGCAGGACTTCCCGGACCATAAACATCTCCAGCGCGGATAATAATTACACCAAAATCTGGGGGAGAATTCAGGGGTAAAAGCTCGGCTTCGGCTTCTATTTTGGTCTGACAGTAGGAATTATTCTCCCCCGATAGTGTCCCAGTTTCTGTCACACCATCAGGATAATTAAAGCCATATACCATTACACTAGAAAGATGGACAAAAGTTTTCACACCAGCATTTTTAGCGGCTTTCGCTATATTCAGGGTACCGCCAACATTGACGCTACGAAATTCTTTAATTGGGCCGCCTTCTTGAGCAATTTGAGCAGTATGTAAAACAATATCTACACCTTGACAGACTTTTTGAGCAATATTAGCATCTGTAATCTCACCGACAATGATCTCAATACCTAAATCTTGGGTTGTTTTGTTGACATGAGGAGAACTTTGTAGTCCTCTAACTTTCATTCCTTGGGCTATGGCTAATTCTGCCGCACGACAACCGATAAAGTCATCAATACCAGTGATTAAGAGAGTTTTATTTTGCAGGTTCATGGAGATATAAGGAATGGGTAAATTACTTAATAGTCTGGTCTAGAATATATCAGCAGGGTCTGCGGAACGAAGTTTATTAATAGCTAGTGACCCTGAAGTAATGCACATGAGCACTGCTGAAACTAAAACGATGATGGCATTATTCGCAGTCATCATGATGGGTAACTTAGTCGCTTCCATAGCAAAACTATATAAGCCTATGGAGAGGATAAAACCTGGGATATAACCCAACACAGCCAGGATTAATGCTTGCTGAAAAACTACATTTAGTAAATATCCATTAGCATATCCAATCGCTTTTAAGGTTGCGTAGGCAATTAATTGATTAGCAATGTTGCTGTAAAGGATTTGATAGACAATGACAACACCGACCACAGAAGCCATAGTTAGCATGAGGTTGAGTATAAAACCGATGGGTGTCCTCACGGACCAATACTCTCTCTCAAAATCAATAAAGCCTTGACGAGTAAAGACTTGGACATCATTGGGTAAACTGGCGGTTAATTGTTGCAAAACTGCATCAGGATTTGTGCCGGGTTTAAGGGTAATGACACCAATATCAATCATGTCTGCGGGGCGAGTATTAGGATTGATCCTAAAAAAAGTGGAATCACTGACAATTAAGTTACCATCAACACCAAAAGAAGGACCTAAGCTAAATAATCCCCCGACTCTGACTCTGTAACCAATGGCAGCATCAAAGGCGAATATTTCAATTGTCTGCTCAGTATTTCCAGCAGTAAAATTACTGGCGATGGGTCCAAATTCTGGGCGGGAAATGCGATCAAAAAGGACGATATCGGGAATTTTGAGCTTGTCTAAATTGGTGGCAACTTCTGGTATATTGAATACAGATTTTCCTGGGTCAAAGCCAATTACATAGATAGAATATTTCTCGCCACTGGCGGGATTTTTTAATTTGGCAAATTGCAAATATATGGGGCTAACTGACTCTACACCATCATAACCCAAGGTTTGGTATAAACGACCGCGGGAAAAACTTTGACTTGCGGTCAAGGCTTTATATTGGGAACTAACTAAAAATAAATCCCCTTGAAGATTTTGATGCAGTGCAGTGGCGCTAGAATAAAGCGCATCTTGAAAGCCCAGCTGGATAAATGTCAGCAGCACAATAAAAGCAATTCCACCTACAGCTACTAAAAACCTAACTTTTTGTTGGGCTAGCTGTAGCCATGCTAAAGGAATTTTTAAGTTCATGGTTTAATACGATTGGATTTTGTAGTCTCGAAGGGTGTGTAATTAGATTTGAATGGCAACATCCACTTGTAAGTTAGTTAAACGGTCTACCCGTTGACTATCTGCGGGGTCATTAATGCTAATTTTGACTGCCACTATTCTGCGGTCTGTATCTGCTGCGGGATTAAGACTGAAGATACGTTGTCTGTCAACTTGCCAACCGATTTCGTTGACTGTTCCCTGTATTTTGCCGGGAAATGCGTTACTGGTAATGGTGGCTGTTTGACCTAAATTTACTTTTTGAATATCAGTTTGATACACTTCTGCAATTACATACATTTGAGATATCTTCCCAATCTCAGCAAATCCATTGCTGCTAATGGCTTCCCCAGTTTTAGTATGAATTTTCAGAACTTTACCATCTATGGGAGATTTGAGGTAAGTTAATTCTTGGTCTGCTTTGGCTTGTTTGATAGCAGTTACAGCACTATTAACTTCAGCTTGTGCCAATTGTACATCAACAGTACGTACTTCTGTTAAACTGTTAAGTCTGGCTTTGGCTTGTTTGATTTGCTCTTGGAGAGTATTCTCGGTTCTATTCAGGTTGGCTTTGGCTTCTTTGAGCTGCTCTTGTAGGGTCTGGAGTTGCAAAGCTTTTGTATCTGCTAAGGAGGCGGGAATAGCACCCTCTGTGTATAACTGTTGATATCGATTGTTTTCGGTTTGGGCGTTATCTAGTTGGGCCTGGAGGCGGTTGATTGTGGCTTGTTGAGCTGCAATGTCCCCTTTTAATTGGGACTCTAAACCTGCGATCGCAGCTTTTTGGGCGGCAATATCTCCGGGTTTAGCGCCAGACTGGACTTGTGCTAGTTTAGCTTTAGCAATTTCTAGTTGGTCTAAAGCCTGTTGCAGTGCCGCAGTGGAACGCTGATGATTTTCTAGATATGCCAATACTTGACCAGCTTTGACTGCTTCTCCTTCCCTAACTAAAGTTTTTTCTACCCGCACACCGTTGACTGAATTGGGTGCAGATAAATTAATTACTTCCCCTTCAGGTTGCAAACGTCCCAAAGCTGTTACCGCCTGTTTTACAGGAGCAGCCTGGGGTAAATTTTCCGGAGAAGTTGTCACTTCCTGGCTAAGTCGATTTTGTGAAAAGCTGTAAATTACTAATCCAGTGGCTAAACTGATACAAGCCGCCACAATGATCCGCCACCGCCCTCGGGGTTTAATGAGTAACAGGCGTTGTTTGTTTGCTGCCATATTTTTATTCCAATTGTGCTATGCCAGGGACAGCCTAAATGGCCAGATGATGTGAACGTAATCAACGGTTTGACTTAAGTAAACTCAGCGGTGTAATTGGTTCTATATAAATTGTCGTACGCCTATACAGCTGCCTTAAATTCCTAGATGATCCGCAAACTTTAATGATGGTGTCACTGCAAATCTTCCTTAGTTTTATCCTAATTTCATCTCAAATGAAGTAGTGTAAAGTACAATATATAGTATTTCCCATGCTCGTGAGGTACAAAGTTGTTTAGTTTCAGGGAACAGGGAACAGGGAATAGGGTACAAGGAATAGGCAATTGATGTGTACTTCATTAGCCTGAAAAAGGCTATATGTGCTAAAAGGTCTAAATTTCCGGATTTATGTAGTGCAGAGAAACCTTAACCAGGAAAACCTGTATAATCTCGTGTTTAATCATTGCAGAAAACTATCATCTTGTCAATGTGAATTTAGATTTATTGTTTACGGATTGGGTATACTGAGGCTATATACTTAATGGTATTTTTTACCTGTAGGGAAGTTGAATAACTATGGCTACAGTTCCTGTAAATAAAATCCGCATTGGTCCTAACCGCCGTCCGGTTAAAGGCGACAAGGTAAATGAGTTGAAGGAGTCCATTCAGACTAATGGTTTATTAAACCCGATTACCGTGGATCAACAGCTAAATTTAATTGCGGGTTTGCATCGGTTGACAGCTTGCAAACTTTTGGGGCTAGAAACTGTTGAATGTCATATTGTCAACTATGAAAACTCTGACCAGTCCCGGTTGGCAGAAATTGACGAGAATTTGATTCGTAATGAGTTAGAACCCCTGGAACGTTCAGAATTGTGGTGGGAGCGAGACCAAATTTTAGAGCGGATGGGGGTTAGGGCTAAGGTTGGCGATAATCAATATACCACTAAAGGTGGTGAAACGGTTTCACCACCCCTCAAGCGCACTGTGGAGTTAGCCAAAGAAGTCGGCTACTCTGAACGCACCTTTCAGCATGGTAAGCAGATTGCTAAAGGTATCCACCCAGAAGTTAAAGAAATTATTAAGGGTTCCCCAATTGCTAATAGTCCTACAGCACTACTGAAGATAGCTAGGGCTGGTCATCAAGAACGTGTGTTGGCCGAAGAATCTCATCAGGCTTGGAGTCAGCAACAGGTCAGGGGAGATGAAGCAGAATCAACACGATTAGCTCAAGTAATTGTGGAAGCCAGAGCCAAGCAAAAAGAGTTACAGTTATTAGCTTACAAAAGTGCTATAGCCCAAAGGGAGGCTAAGTTAGCACTTAAAAAAGGTCAACCCCAGCCAGAATCAGCTATTGCTACTCATGACCCCAGGGTGAAACTCGGTGAACAATGGATGTTAGACCGGCATTTACTGTATTGTGATCATACTGCTAGTTTAAATTTTAGAAACCTGTTACCATCAGATGCAGCCTTAGCGATCGCCACCCTTTCCCCCACTTGGGAGCATAATTACTTGGTAGATGAGGCGCGGGTGGTGGCGGTGTTGCGTTCACCGGGTCATATTTATGATTTTTACCGCCATAGCCAAATGCCCTTTCAATATGAATTAGTTCTTGGTAATGTTTATGTGGGCATTTTTTCCCATCAATCCATATCTCAGCCACAGACACCAATTAATGTTGATGGGGTTGAGGGTATTGTCAACTACTTAATTAATTTATATACCCATCAGCATAATTTTGTCATTGCTCCGTTTATGGGAAACGGTGAAATTCTCATTGCTTGCGAAAGAATGGCGCGCATCTGTTTTACTGGCGATGAAAATCCCCAATTGGTGAATCGGGGAATCATCCGCTGGCAACAATGGACTGGTAAAGTACCCCATAAAATACCATTGCCGTCTTAGTTGTGATCTGGTGAAAAAACAATAATATCAGTCTGTAACAGCTTTGTCAGATATTAATAAATGTCCTCATAATTGAGGTGATTCATAAGAAATAAATTTTGTTTATTATGCACCATCTGATAATTTAATATTTGCTTTATAAATTACGATTATTGTCTCTAGGTAATTTTAGGTTTATGAATTTTCTCATCTTTGCCATTAATTATCATGTTATTCTGAAAAATCCAGCCAAACATTTATGCAGTTGATTTATGTATTTATTTTCATTAACTTACTTCTATATATATACGTGCTGACATAAAAACAATGATTTATAAAGAATTTAGCTGATTATTTTACTATGTATTAGACATAAATTATACTTATATGCGGCGATGTTTTCCCGTCCCAAACCAGCCAGAATCTAGTTTTTTTATAAAAATCAGTTAAACCAATGATTTAGTTTCTGTGAATCATGCTATTCTTTTTATTAATTCAGACGATTCAAATCGGTAAGGAAATTAGTTATTCTGTGGAAAATTAAAAAAGCAAAACTAAACCTAACCGCCATGGCATCACCTGATAAGTGTGTGAGTATTTCTACAGAAAACTACATTAATTCAGAATTAAGGGGGATGTTTTTTCTGTAACGAAATTGTCAACTTTTCTGGGTCAAATTGCTTAAAATAAATTATCTGGACGCTGAAACTGTCTATGGCATTTATCAAGATACAGAACGTTGTGATTAACACCAGCTACATTGCTGCGGTTAGGCTAGATACCCAAACTAGTTTGGGCGAAAAAAGCGTTTCTGTTCTAGTGGTTACTCCTCAGTTTCCCCTCATCCAGTGGGATACAATTGCTGAAAATCTCTACCATTACGAATGGATGGAATTCACGGGTCAAGCAGCTAACGTACTCCGAGACTATTTTTCTAGTTTCAACAATGTCATTGACCTATTACCTCAATATCAAGAATCCAGTGCTGTATAACATGATTTCCAAAATGCTGTATTTCAAAATTAATTAGGGTGACAAAATTGTTATTTTACAAACAAGCAATTACAGCATATTTCATGTAAGTAGGAATTACCTAACCCACAAGAAGAATCATATTCAAATGTCTAATTCTGAGCAGCAACCAGATTTCATTTGACTTCTTAATTATGAATTAGGAATTGCTACAGATTCGCCACAGGAGCAATCATAATTCACACTAATTAACAACAGTATATGCCCTATGTCTGCTTATTCAATTGATACGGCCATGGCAGAGTTGGAGAGCCTTATCAACAGTGTTGAGAAAACTTTGATTAGGTCAATAGAGGAAAAAAAATCGCACCAGGAGAAACCCATGTCAGTTAATAAGATTAATAGAAAATTACAACAAAACCCCATAGCCATTGTGGGGATGGCTTCGCTCTTACCTCAAGCTAGGAACTTACAGGAATACTGGCAGAATATCGTTAACAAAATTGATTGTATTACTGAGGTTCCCCCCACACACTGGAGCATCGAAGATTATTACGACCCTAACCCCAGAACCCCTGAGGACAAAACCTATTGTAAACGCGGTGGGTTTATTCCCGAGGTAGATTTTAACCCCATGGAATTTGGTATTCCTCCGAGCATTTTAGAAGTGACAGATATTTCTCAGCTATTAAGTTTAGTCATAGCTAAAGAAGCAATGGAAGATGCTGGCTATGGCGACTCTCGGGAGTTTAGCCGTGAAAATGTCGGGGTAATTTTAGGCGTGGCCATGGCCAAGCAATTGGGAATGCCACTTTCAGCCCGGTTAGAGTATCCTGTTTGGGAAAAGGCACTTAAAAGCAGTGGTATTTCCGATGAAGATACCCAAAAAATTATCGAAAAAATCAAAAGCGCCTATATCAAGTGGGATGAAAATGCTTTCCCTGGGATGCTAGCCAACGTCGTTGCTGGACGCATTGCTAACCGCCTCAACTTTGGGGGGACAAACTGTGTAGTTGATGCTGCTTGTGCTAGTTCCTTTGGCGCTCTGAAAATGGCCATTAGTGAACTGGTGGAATATCGGGCTGATATGATGCTCACAGGTGGTGTGGATACTGATAACACCATCATGGCTTACATCTCCTTCAGTAAAACACCGGCGGTTTCCCCCAGTGAAAATGTCAAGCCCTTCGACGCTCAATCTGATGGGATGATGCTCGGCGAAGGTATTGGGATGATTGTTCTCAAGCGCCTGGAAGATGCCCAACGGGACAATGATAAAATTTACGCAGTCATTAAAGGTATTGGTACTTCTAGCGATGGTCGCTACAAGAGTATTTATGCTCCCCGCAAGGAAGGCCAAGTTAAAGCCTTAGAACGGGCTTATGATGATGCTGGCTTTTCCCCCGCTACAGTAGGGTTAATGGAAGCCCACGGTACTGGAACAATGGCTGGAGACCCCACGGAGTTCGGTTCTTTAAAGGACTACTTTAGCAAACATGATTCCCAAAAACAGCATATTGCTTTGGGTAGTGTCAAGTCCCAAATTGGACATACTAAAGCCGCTGCTGGGGCTGCAAGTTTGATTAAAACAGCTTTGGCTCTGCATCACAAGGTTTTACCCCCAACTATTAATATTACTCAGCCGAATCCTAAACTGGATATCCAAAATTCTCCCTTTTATTTGAATACTCAAACCAGACCTTGGATCAAGGCCGACGGGGAACCCCCAAGACGCGCTGGTGTCAGTTCTTTCGGTTTTGGTGGCACAAATTACCACGTGGTTTTGGAAGAATACGAAACCCCAGAAAACCTTCCCTACCGTTTACATGGTACCGCCCATGAGGTGCTGCTGTTTGCTCACAACTCCGCACAACTTTTGAGTAAGTGTCAAGAAACCCTCGGTAAGTTGCAAGGGGATGGTGGTGATAGACATTTTGCGGCTTTAGTCAAAGAGTCCCAATCTTTGGAAATTCCTTTGGTGGCTCCTAGGGTGGGGTTTGTGGCTGAAAATGTCCCAGAAGCCTGTAAGTTGATGCAAGTTACTATTGACTGGCTCCAACACAAAGCTTCCGCACCTGCTTGGGAACATCCCCAGGGGATTTATTACCGCTCCTCTGGAATGGAGTTGGGGGGAAGGGTGGTTTCTCTGTTCTCTGGACAAGGTTCGCAATATTTGGAAATGGGGCGCGAAGTGGTAATGAATTTTCCTACCATGCGCCGTTTACATGGGTGTATGGATAGTTTATTACTCAAGGATAATTTACAGCCACTTTCGGATATTGTCTTCCCCCGTCCCGTTTTTGATGAGGCGGAGAAAAATGCGCAAGTTGCAGCACTGCAACGCACAGAATATGCTCAACCCGCTATTGGGGTGTTTAGTGCCGGTTTGTATTCTATTTTGCAACAAGCTGGGTTTAAATCCGATTTTGTCGCCGGACACAGTTTTGGTGAACTGACTGCTTTGTGGGCTGCAGGGGTTTTGAGTGAGCAGGATTATTTGTTTCTAGTCAAGTCTCGAGGTCAAGCTATGGCTGCGCCTAAAGACCCAGACCACGACGCGGGAAGTATGTTGGCGGTGAAGGAGGATATGAGCAAGGTTGCTCTGGTGCTGCGCAAGTTTCCCCTGGTGACGATCGCTAATTTTAATTCCCCTACTCAAGTGGTTTTGGCAGGACCAACCGCAGAGATCACTAAGGTCAGACAAGCTTTACAAGAGGAGGGTTGTTCTGCTGTGTTGTTACCTGTGTCCGCAGCTTTCCACACTCCCCTGATTGCTTTTGCTCAAAAGTCTTTTGCGATCGCCACTAAGTCTGTTAAATTCAATCCGCCTCAAATTCCTGTCTTTACTAATGTCACGGGTAAACTCTATCCCCAAGACTCCCAAGGTATTCAAAAAATCTTGGAAAGTCACTTGGCTAACTCGGTGATGTTTAAACAGGAAATTGAAAATATCTATGCTGCTGGTGGGTCCTGCTTTGTGGAATTTGGACCGCGCCGCATTCTCAGCAATTTAGTCAAGGATATTTTAGGCGATCGCCCGCATCTGACTATCTCCCTAAACCCCAGCACCCAAAAGAACAGCGATCGCTCTTTACGAGAAGCAGCTGTACAGTTGCGCGTCCTAGGTCTAGCTTTAAAAAACCTTGACCCTTACCAAGTTGAACCTGTACTACCCCCAGTTGAGCAGAAGAAGGCGTTAAATGTCCGTTTAAACGGTGTTAACTATGTTTCGGAAAAAACCAAAAACGCCTTTACTCAAGCTTTGCAGAATGGACATCATGGGTTGACTGTTGACAGTTCACTGTTAACTGAAAAACACAGCCAACCATCACCCGTCAACAGTCAACCGTCAACCACCCTACCCCATCCTGTTAGCAGTCCGGAGACCAAGATGCAACCAACACCAGAAAAACCTGTCAATTACCAAACAGCCCTAGAAAGTTTAGAATACCTCCTTACCCAGTTCCAACAGAATCAAACTGAAAATTTACAAGTCCACGGGACTTATCTGCAACATCAGATGGAATACACCAAGGCGTTTTTCCAATTGATGCAGCAACAGAACGCTGTGTTTAATAACAGCAAATCTCTGGCAGAGGCAGCACAACTTCAAGTATTTGTCAAGCAAAGTCTCGAACGTGGGATGATGCAGTTTCACACTCACCAAGGTGAAACCCTGCGCATTCATGAACGATACCTTTTGGAACAGTTAGAATACTCCAAAAACTTTTTCCAACTTATACAACAAGAATATTCTCACATTATTTCCGGTGATTCTGTAGCTACAACTCAGGAGCATAGCCAGGAAACTATACCCCAGCCTTCTGCAAATATACCCAAGACCCTCGAATCTATCTCACCAGTCCGGGATCTAAATACAGAACCTGTAATTCAAACCACTATACCCAAGACTCTCGAATCTATCTCACCAGTCCGGGATCTAAATACAGAACCTGTAATTCAAACCACTATACCCAAGACTCTCGAACCTGTAATTGAAACTAAACCAGCTGCTCCTCATATTGACCTAGCCAACTTGGGTAACAATTTGTTGGCTATTACTAGCGATAAAACTGGTTACCCGGTAGAGATGCTGGAAATGGATATGGATATGGAGGCTGATTTAGGTATTGACTCCATTAAACGGGTGGAAATTTTAGGTGCATTACAGGATATGTACCCCGAACTACCCCAGCCTAATTTAGAAGAATTATCGGAAAAACGCACCATTGGTCAAGTTGTAGAATATCTGCAATCCCATGTGTCTGGTAATGCTGCTGTAGAAATAACAACCCCTGCTAGCATTCCAGAAGTTATACTAGAACCCCCTGTCCTTCCCAGTTCCGTAGATACCACCTCCCCGGTTGTCTCTACTCCCCTCCCCATGGAACTAGAAATAGCAACTACTGATGATTATGCAGATTTGGGTGAAACTTTGTTAGCTATTACTAGCGATAAAACTGGTTACCCGGTAGAGATGCTGGAAATGGATATGGATATGGAGGCTGATTTAGGTATTGACTCCATTAAACGGGTGGAAATATTGGGCGCAATGCAAGAAAAATACCCCAATTTACCCCAACCCAATATTGAAGAACTAGGAGACCTCCGCACCATCGGTCAAATAGTTGATTACCTCCAGAAGCTGGCTGGGGGTGAAAAAAAAAAGTCCCAGTCGCAGTTTAGTTACCAGCCTGTCCAGGTAATTGAGGGGGTAACCAGACGACCTGCTAAACTGCATTTTTTGCCACCTCCCGATAGTTTAGATTTTGCTTTACCAGAGGGATATGTTACCGTTATCACTGATGATGGGTCCCTCACTACTTCCCAACTAGCTCAAAGTTTAAGCGATCGCGGTGGCAAAGTGGTGATCTTAAGTTTCCCCCCTTCTATCGTTCCCCAACAATCCCCTTTACCTGCGGGGGTGAATCGTGTCGTCCTCGCAGATATGACCGAAGAACTACTACAACACAAATTATCTGCGATCGCCACTCACTTCGGCAATATTGGGGCTTTTATCCACATTCATCCCCTATTTACCCCCAATCAACAACCTGCTTATATACCACAAGATAAAGCAATTGTCAAGCACATCTTCTTTATAGCTAAACATCTCCAGCAATCTCTCAATCAACTGGCCCGTTATGAACGCAGTTGTTTCTTAACTGTCACTCGTTTAGATGGTGCTTTTGGATTAGAACATACTGTTAATTTCCCAGTTATCGGTGCAGGTTTATTTGGCTTAACTAAGTCTCTCCACTGGGAATGGCCAAGGGTCTTTACTCGCGCTATTGATTTAAGTCCCTATGCAGATCCTCAAATCTCAGCAGCACACATTATCGCTGAAATGCACGACCCCAACCTTTATATCACTGAAGTGGCTTACGGTTCTCAAGGTCGTGTGACTTTGGTCGCTGATTCCCTCCCCTAGGGTTGGGGGTTATATCTCACGCACCAGACGCACACACCCCCCCACATTAGTGCGTCTGTGCAAGTTTCTCATCATAAATTATCAATAACAATAATATGAATACGCAGTCTTCTATGGTTTTTGTTGTTAGTGGCGGTGCTAAGGGTATTACTGCTCAATGTGCGATTCAAATGGCCCAGCACTACCCTTGTAGGTTTATTCTCCTCGGTCGTTCGGAACTTGTGGATGTTGAACCGGAGTTCGCTCAAGACTGTGAGTCGGAGGCGGATTTAAAGAAAGGTATTATGGAGTATCTTCAAGCACAGGGTCAAAAGCCTACTCCTAGGAGTGTTTTGAAGATATATAATCAGATTGCTTCTAGTCGCGAAATTAAGCAAACTTTAGCCAGGTTAGCAGCAACGGGCGCTCAAGCAGAGTATATTAGTGTGGATATCACTAATGTCACAGATTTACAGCAAAAATTAGAATCTGTGGGTACTATTACTGGTATTATTCACGGAGCTGGTAATTTAGCTGATAAATTGATTTCCAAGAAAACTGACCAGGATTTTGAGAAGGTTTATAATGCTAAGGTTCAGGGGTTAGAAAATCTCCTCACCTGTGTAAAACCTGAGCAACTAGAACATTTAGTATTGTTCTCCTCTGTCAGTGGATTTTACGGTAATATCGGACAATCTGATTATGCGATCGCCAATGAAATCCTCAATAAGTCAGCCCATTTAATCAAGCAAAACTATCCTCAGTGTCATGTAGTTGCGATTAACTGGGGCGCTTGGGATAGTGGGATGGTGTCCCCAGAACTGAAAAAGGCTTTTACAGAACGAGGTATTGATATTATCCCGGTGGATGTAGGTACACAAATGTTAGTTAATGAACTACACCCCACCCATCATGATACTACCCAAGTTGTGATTGGTAGTCCCCTTCTTCCCCCCACCACAGAGTTAGATTCTTATCTGCGCACTCATCGTATCCGTCGCCAGATGACACTGGAAGCTAATCCTTTTTTATATGACCATGTGATTGCTGGTACTCCTGTTTTACCTGCTACTTGTGCAATGACATGGATAATTAATACCTGTGAGGAAATGTATCCGGGTTATCGATTATTTAATTACACAGATTTCAGGATTTTAAAGGGGATCACCTTTAATGACACTTTAGCTAAAGAACACACTTTAGAAATAGAAGAAGTTGAGAAAATCAACGGCGAAAAAATTGTCGTTAAAGCCAAAATATGGAGTAAAAACCCCGCGGGAAAAGTCCATTACCATTTTAGCGCTCAACTTAATCTCCATCGGGAAATTCCCCAGCCTCCTAGTTATGAATCTATTAATCTAAATTTAGATGACATTATTAGCGATACCGGTAAAGATTTTTATCAGCATGGAGGCGCTACCCTATTTCATGGACCTTCATTTCAGCAAGTGCAAAGAGTTTTAAATATTACTCAACAAAAAATCACCACAGAATGTTTGTGGACAGAGATCAGCGCCCAAAAACAAGGTCAATTTCCTGTAAAATGGGTAAATCCTTATACAACTGACCTGAGTATGCACGCCCTGTGGATATGGACACAGCACTTTTATGAAGAGGGGTGTTTACCCGGAAAGGTAGAGAAGTTTGAACAGTTTGCCCCTACACCACATAATCAACTATTTTATGTTTCCTGTGAAGTAAAATCTAAAACAGCAAGTAGTGCGATCGCAGACTTTATTATCCACGATAATCATGGTAAAATCTACTCCCAAATGCTGGGGGCTCATGCCATCATTTGGTCAACAAAATTAATGAAAAGTTAGCAACATTTAGGTAAGTGCGTAAATCCTACTTTCTTTTAAATACCCCGCAGATGTTGAGGATATAACAATGGAAAAAATAGCCATCATCGGATTATCTTGTTTATTTCCCGATGCTAAAACCCCTGAGGAATTTTGGCAAAATCTTGTTTCTCAAAAAGATGCTACATCATCAGCCGCCATCAGCGAAATAGGGGTAGATCCCGGCATTTTTTACCATCCAGTTAAAGGGACAGCAGATAAAACCTATTCCCTCAAAGGTGGATATATCCGGGATTTTGAATTTGACCCATCTGGTTACAACCTACCCGCAGAATTAATCGCCAGTTTAGATGATACCTTTAAATGGTCATTGTACGCTGCTAAACAAGCCATTAGTAACAGTGGGTACTGGGGTAATCAAAAGCTACTCGCTGAGTGTGGCGTAATTCTTGGTAATCTGTCCTTCCCCACCAAACTTTCCCATCAATTATTTTCCCCTATTTATCAGCAAGCGATCGCACCTGGGCTTAAAGAACTTTTGCAAGATGAAAATATTCATTTAGCCCCCTTACCAACAGCAATCAAAGCATCTGTTTACAACGGGATGATTTCCGGCTTACCAGCATCCATAGTTGCTCAAGCCTTATCACTATCTAGAATTAATTTATGTCTAGATGCTGCTTGTTCCTCATCCTTTTATGCCATCAAACTAGCCTCTCATTATCTATCATCCCATAAAGCTGACATGATGTTAGCGGGAGCCATTAGTTGTGCAGATTCCCTATTTGTGCGGATGCTCTTTTCCGGTGTCCAAGGCTTTGCAGAAGATGGTACCAGTCGCCCCCTAGATAAGACATCCAGAGGTTTGATTCCCGGTGATGGTGTGGGTATGGTAGTACTCAAAAGATACGCCGATGCTGTCAGAGATGGTGACAATATCCTGGCCACAATTTGCGGTAATGGACTCTCCAACGATGGTAAAGGTAAACATTTACTCAGCCCCAACACTAAAGGACAAGTCCTGGCTTTTCAACGAGCTTATAGTGAGCAACAAATCAGCCCCCAAAGCATCGATTACTTAGAATGTCATGCTACAGGCACATTATTAGGTGATACAACTGAACTCAATTCCATAGATACCTTTTTTGGCCAACATCAAGCCTCCCCCCTGGTGGGTTCCGCTAAAGCCAATACGGGACATTTATTAACCGCTGCGGGTATGGTGGGCTTGACGAAGGTAATTTTGAGTATGTCTGAGGGAGTCATCCCACCTACCATTAATATTGATACACCTTTAACCTCAGACAATCATGTTATTTCCAGTGATAAAATTGTCAGAAAAGCAACGCCTTGGCCTCACAACGGTTCGACTTCGCTCACCGACCACCATCCATCAATTAAACGAGCCGCAATCAGCGCCTTTGGCTTTGGGGGGACAAACTCCCATTTAATTATTGAACAGGGTACTACACCCTCACCAGCAGACCATACAACACCGACACCACCGGCTAAAATTGCCATTGTGGGTATGGATGCCTTTTTCGGTGGATGTAACGGATTAGATGCCTTTGAACGCAGTATTTATCAAGGAACCCAGCATTTTATCCCCTTACCCCCTTCTAGATGGCAAGGTATAGAGGAGCAAACCAGCTTACTGCAACAGTATGGTTTAACAGATGGTAAAGCACCTGTAGGGGCATACATCCAAGGTTTTGATATTGACACTTTAGCTTATAAAATCCCCCCCAAGGAAGTTGAAAAACTCAATCCCCAACAACTGTTACTGTTAAAAGTTGCCGACCGCGCCGTTAAAGATGCGGGACTCAAACCAGGGGGAAATGTTGCAGTAATTGTGGCTGCAGAAACCGAACTTTCTGTACATCAATTACAGCAAAGATGGGATTTATCCTGGCAGTTGAAAGAGGGTTTATTAGAGGATAATATTTGCTTATCTGATGAACACCTCGCCCAACTAGAAGGGGTTATTAAAGACAGTCTCCACCATCCCGTTGAAACTGGGGAGTATGTCAGTCACATTGCCAATATTATGGCTAGTCGCATTTCTGCTTTGTGGAACTTTACCGGCCCCGCCTTCACCATGACCGCGGGTGAAAACTCTGCTCTTAAAGCCTTGGAAGTGGCACAAATGCTGTTGACGGCTGGGGAGGTGGAGGCTGTGGTTTTGGGTGCGATAGATTTGGCTGGTGGTGTAGAAAATGTCTTATTGCGGAGTCAATTAGCTCAGGTAAATCAAGGGATCAATACTTTAAGTTTTGATGAGAATGTTAATGGTTGGATGGTCGGTGAGGGTGCTGGTGCAGTTGTCCTCAAGCGTCATGACACTGCTCAACAAGATAACCAACGGATTTATGCTGTACTCGAGGCGGTAAGTTTTGCATCTAGCTTAAATGATGCTTGTCAACAAGCTTTTCACACCGCAGAAATTCAACCTCAACAGGTTAATTATGTTGAGGTGAATGGTAGTGGTATTCTTCAACAAGACGAAGCCGAAATTAACGGTTTATTACAAGCTTATCCCCAAAGTGGTAATGGTTTACAATGTGCCATTGGTAGTGTAAAGGCTAATATAGGTCATACCTATACGGCATCAGGAATTGCTAGTTTAATCAAAACTGCACTCTGTCTTTATTACAGATACATTCCTGCTACTCCTCAATGGTCTAGTGTTAAGACACCAGAACAATGGGAGGGTAGTCCTTTTTATGTGGCTACAGAGTCCAGACCTTGGTTTGTCGATAAAGGAGCCACCCGCCGCATAGCCGCCATCAATAACATAGGTATAGATGACACTTACGCTCATGTCATCTTGTCAGAAGACCCAAACCAACAACTGCGCGACAGTCGGTATTTACAGCAAATGCCTTTTTACCTGTTACCCTTAGCAGTGCGGGATCAAGGTAACTTAGAAGAGGTTTTAAATAGCCTGCAACAAAGTATTGAAGATAGTTCTTGTTTATCCACTACTGCGAGTCAGACTTTCACAACTTTTAAAGAAAGTTCAGAAGCTAAATATGCTCTAGCAATTACCGGACGTAATAAAAAAGAACTACTTAAACAAATTGATGCGGCTCGTAAAGGTGTAAACACAGCCTTTGAAAAAGGTACAGATTGGCAAACTCCCAACGGTAGTTATTTTACAGCCAAACCCTTGGGTAAAACCGCTAGTGTGGCTTACGTTTATCCCGCTGCTGTTAATTCCTACATTGGTATCGGTCGGACAGTCTTCCGTTTATTCCCCAAGGTATTTGAAGACCTCAAGAGTAATAATCTCTATAACCGTGCTGCTGATGTGGAAAAATTAGTTTATCCCCGCAGCTTCCCTAAACTCTCCACCAGACAACTAGAAAGCCTAGAAAAGCAACTGTTAGATGATTCCCTGGCGATGTTTGAAAGTGAAATCGCCTTCGCCAGATACATGAGTGCGATTTTCCGGGATGATTTTCAAGTCAAACCCCAATGCGTCTTTGGCTATAGCTTGGGTGAAACCAGCATGATGGTGGCCCAAGGGGTTTGGAGTGATTTTGAGGGCGGTAGTAATACCTTGAACTCATCCCCTTTGTTTGGCGATAAATTATCTGGCCCTAAAAATGCTGTGCGTCAGTATTGGGGGTTGACCGATACGACAGAATTACAAGATGATAACTTCTGGGCTACTTATGTACTTATGGCTACACCCTCTCAAGTGGAAGAATGCCTAAAACATGAGCCGCGGGTTTATTTAACTCAAATCAACACACCGGAAGAAGTGTTAATCGCTGGTGAAAAAACAGCCTGTCAGAGGGTGATTAAATCCCTTGGTTGTAACTCCTTCGCCGCACCCTTCGATCATGTAATTCATTGCGAAGCCATGGGTTCAGAGTACGAAGAGATAGCCAAGGTTAATACTTTACCTACCCAAGACCTACCAGGCATAACTTTTTACTCAGCAGCTAAGTATCAACCCATCGCACTTGATAGCGCCGTCATAGCCGGTAGCATCGCCACCGCACTATGTCAACAACTTGACTTTCCCCAATTAGTTAACCGTGTCTACGATGATGGGGCGAAAATATTTGTGGAGGCTGGCGCTGGTGGTGTTTGTTCCCGATGGATTGGTAAAATCTTAGAAAACAAAGAACACATCACCATATCCCTGAATCGCCGAGGTATGGATGACCACAGCTCTATAGTCAAAGCCTTGGCAAAACTGGTCAGTCATCGGGTTAATTTAGATTTATCACCTCTGTACAATCTCACCACAGCAACCACTAAACAAAATAACTTAACTCTCCACAAGGTTACCCTGGGCGGTAAATCAATTACCAACAGTATATTGAGTCCAGAAAACCGCCAATTATTCTCAGATATCCCGCACAATTATCGGGTTGAAAAACTGCATCAAAACATACCATTATCTACCGAATCAGATCACAGCGATCGCCAGGATCCGCCCATACCCGCAGAACAGCCCACAAAAAATATCATGGAACACGGTTTTGAGGCTCCAGAAACACTACAATCTTCTGAGTCAGTCGGTTCCTGGGAACAACAAACTCTACAATTAATTGTGTCATCTCCAGCCCAAAACCACCTTGAGCACACAATTAGAATCATGGAACTAAACATGACTCAGTATAAAGAACTGAGTGCAAACAACAACCGCATCACAAAAAATCACTCTGCTTTCCTCCAAGCCAGACAAGATTTTAGTCAACAGATGAGCGAGATCATTAAATTGCAGTTAGCCTGTGCTGAAAATTTATTGAATGCAGATAGATAAGTAATTTGGGGAGGTGGCACACACCAGATCACTACATCCATGGGGTTACTAAAACCTCCCCATTCACACTTAATAAACCATCATTGACAAGAGGTATAACTACAGTGACCCCCGTAGATACGCTACCAAATCAATACAATAATAGTCTGCAAGCCCCTCATTGCCAATTTCAAAACCTGATCTGGAAAGGTTCTTTAGATACTTTATCTTTTGATAATTCAGCTATCAAAGATAAACTACTCACATTAAATAAACCCTGTTACTTTGTCAAAGTTGGGGGAAAAATTGGTGTTACACATGAGGGGTATTTATCCTCTGCTGAAAATACATCGTCAATCTTACGAGTGCCGATTAACACTACAGCAACAACACAACTGCTCACTTTCATCCCCCCCATCACTCTGCAACAACTAGGAGACCCCAATTTCCTAGCATTTCATGGGGTAAAATATGCCTATGTCACCGGTGCAATGGCGGGGGGAATAGCTTCTGAAGAAATGGTGATTGCTCTGGGTCAAGCTAAAATCTTGAGTTCTTTTGGTGCAGGTGGTTTACCCCCAGAACGCCTAGAATCAGCTATTAAAACTATTCAAGCCGCTTTACCCTATGGTCCTTATGCCTTCAATTTAATTCACAGCCCCAATGATTTGGCTATGGAACGCCAGGCTGTGAAATTATACCTCAAATATGAGGTAAGAACTGTAGAAGCTTCGGCATTTTTAGATTTAACCCCCAATATAGTATATTACCGGGTTGCCGGGCTGAGTTTAAATGATGCCAATCAAATTGAAATCAAAAATAAGGTCATTGCTAAAGTTTCCCGTCGAGAAGTAGCTACCAAATTTCTCCAACCAGCACCCCCCAAAATCCTTCAAGAACTACTCGCACAAGGATTAATCACTGATTTACAAGCCAAACTTGCAGCCCAAGTACCCATGGCTGATGATATTACCGTCGAAGCTGATTCTGGCGGACATACAGATAATCGCCCATTGGTGTGTTTATTACCTTCTATTATTGCTTTGCGGAATGAAATTCAAGAACAATTTCATTACCAGCAACCAGTTAGAATTGGCGTGGCTGGGGGAATTGCTACACCCCAATCAGCTTTAGCAGCTTTTATGATGGGTGCTGCTTATGTGATGACTGGTTCTATTAATCAATCCTGTGTCGAGTCTGGCGCTTGTGACCATACTAAAAAATTATTGGCTCAAGCTGAAATGGCGGATATGACCATGGCTCCCGCTGCTGATATGTTTGAAATGGGGGTAAAGTTACAAGTCCTCAAACGGGGAACTATGTTTCCCATGCGAGCGCAAAAGTTGTATGAATTGTACCGTACCTACAACTCAATTGAAGAGATTCCCCCAGGAGAAAGAGAAAAATTAGAAAAGCAGATTTTCCGCAAAACCCTGGCTGAGGTCTGGGAAGCAACAGCTACTTATTTATCCCAGAAAAACCCGGCAAAATTAGGGAAGGCTGTTAATAATCCTAAGCTGAAAATGGCACTAATTTTTCGATCTTATTTAGGATTATCTTCCCGCTGGTCTACTTCCGGTGAAAAGGGTCGAGAGGTGGATTATCAGATTTGGTGTGGCCCAGCTATGGGTAGTTTTAATGACTGGGTGCGCGGTTCTTATTTAGCTGAACCCCATAATCGTCGGGTGGTTGATGTGGCTGATCACATCATGAAGGGAGCAGCTTTTTTATATCGTATTCAAAGCTTAAAAATCCAAGGAATGGAAATTCCTCAAGTCTACAGTCAGTATTGTCCAGATTCTTCTCAATTATTGGAGATTTAAAAAAATGACTCTACAACCATCTCATAGTGCGGCGGATATTCAAGCATGGTTAGTTACTCATTTGGCTGAGTTAATCGGGGTGGAAACTGATGAGATAGATATCAGGGAGAATTTAGAAAACTATGGTTTAGATTCCGCACAGGCCATGACTCTGGTCAGTCAGTTAGAAAAAATGTTGGGCTTTCAACCATCCCCAGTTCTTTTATGGCACTATCCTAATATTGAGTCTCTTTCCCAACGTTTAGCCGAGAGCGATCGCCTAGAATCTCCATTAGGTTTAGATACCTCTCCAGAGGCTCAACTTAACCCTATGGTTCTCAACTTAGCGGCTGAAGTTGTCCTTGACCCCACTATTGATCCTGCTAACGCTGTGAGTGTGGATGTAGCCATACCTAAGCATATATTTTTAACTGGGGGAACTGGTTTTTTAGGCGCTTTTATTATCCGGGAACTACTCCAAGAAACTGATGCGGATATATATTGCTTAGTCCGTGCTGCTAATGGGTTGGAAGCTAAAACCAAACTGCAAAAGAATTTACAGCAGTATGCAATTTGGGATGAAAAGTTTAATTCTCGACTGATTGCTGTTGTGGGTGATTTGGCTCAACCACTTCTGGGGATTAATCCTGAACAATTCCAGATTTTAGCTAGCAATATTGATACTATTTATCATAGTGCTGCTTTGCTTAATTATGTTTATCCTTATTCGGCACTCAAAACAGCTAATGTTTTAGGTACTCAAGAGGTTTTGCGGTTAGCTTGTCACACTAAAGTTAAGCCTGTACATTATGTTTCTAGTGTGGCGGTGTTTGAATCCTCTGCTTATGCTGGTCATTTGGTGGAAGAACAAGATGAGTTTGACCATTGGGAAGGTATTTATTTAGGTTATTCTCAGACTAAATGGGTGGCGGAAAAGTTGGTTAAGGTCGCCCGTGACCGCGGTTTACCTGTAACTATTCACAGACCACCATTAATTGCAGGGGATAGCAAAACAGGTATTTGTAATACCCATGATTTTATCAATTTGATGACTAAGGGCTGTTTACAAATGGGGACTTTCCCTGATGTAGACTATATGTTAGATATGTCCCCTGTTGATTATGTCAGTAAGGCTATTGTTTACCTATCAAGACAGCCAGAATCTCTTGGTCAGGCTTTCCATTTACAACATCCTCAACCTATTTCTTTAAAAGATTTGGTAGAATGGGTTAAATCTTTTGGTTATCCCATAGAGATGATTCCCTATGAAGAGTGGCAATCAAAGTTAATTAATGATGTCTGTTCTACAGATAACCCTTTATATACCCTGCGTCCTTTTTTACTAGAACGCTGGTCTGATGAACAGTTGACTATCCCTGATTTATATCTGCAATCCAGAAGACCAATTATTAGTTGTCAAGCTACTTTGAAGGCTTTGTCAGGTGGTTCTATTACTTGTCCCCCAATTGATTCTCAATTGTTGATGACTTACACTTCTTACTTAGTTCAAACTGGCTTTTTAACTCTTGCTTAGTGGGTTGATCAAGTTTAGTCCCATCCCCGGACTAAACTTGTATCAGTATTGCCAACAATGCAAGTTATCAATCTTGCCAGCCACCACCACAGCAGCTAAGTAATATTGCTCAGGGTTTAACTCCAACAGACTCCACTGAGATTTATGTAACCGGGCCGGTTCTGTGGGAGTTAAGCTAATTTCCGCTTGTTCTAATTTACCTAGTCCTTCTCCTGTTGCTTTTAAGTAGGCTTCTTTACAAGTCCAGTAACGGAAAAATGTTTCTTGCTGTTGTTCAGGAGATAGCGATCGCATCAAAGCATATTCTCTGGGTAAAAAGAACCTTTTCGCCAAGCTCTCTACATCACAGCTGCGGCGGGTATATTCTAAGTCTACACCAATTTGACGATGATAATTCACCGCACACAGAGCTAAACCCTGAGAGTGAGACAAGTTAAACCATAGTCCACTTTTACCTAAAGCATCTGCTAAAACTGGTTTACCACGCTCTTGATAATCAAATCCCACCTGTTGCGGTTCAATCCCCAAGTACCTACCCAATATCCGCCGCAGAATACCCCGACCAGCGATAAAATGTTCTCCAGTTCGGTGAAAATGAAATCGATTAGCACGAGCAACTTCATCACCCGATAGGGTTGCTAATAGATTTTCCCGCTGTGCTTCTGGGATATCCAGGTGAAACCGCCAAACATGAACATCATTTGGTAATAAAGTCAAGTTTTTTGGTACAGGTAGCCACAAATGATTAAAAACCGCCATGGATTACATGATTGACATTAACCTGGCATTTTGGCACACATAATTAAAAAAGGACAGATACAGTATTCATGTGGGATACATTTCATGTGCAAAGTACTAAAATTGAACCCTTTGATCAGCTATTTTATAGCCGATCGGGGGTTTTTTTATTCAAACCGCTATTGTGGGTTAATTCATTAGCCTATGGCTAAATCGAATAGTGTAGGGGAAAAGACCTTGCATCTTTTGGCTTGACATATACGCGTTCTTGTGGTTCTAACTGTAACTCATTAAAGCGATCGCGTGTTAAATGCGCCGCTACCACCTGGCCATCATCTAAAGTTAATTCTATCTGAATTTCCCAACCCAAATGTATTAACCTAGTCACTGTAGCTGGTGCAGTATTACCATGAGGCTCTCTGGAAATCGCCACATCCTGGGGTCGTAAAAATACTTGACTATGTGCTGAATCAAAGCCGGTGCTCTGGAAAATATTTGAGGTGTTAGATAAAACATTCACAGGGCCAATAAAGCTCATGACAAAAGCCGTCGCCGGATTGTCATAAATTTCTGCTGGTGTTCCCACCTGTTCTACACGCCCTTTATTCATCACCACCACCTCGTCAGAAACTTCCATAGCCTCTTCCTGGTCATGGGTGACGAAAACAGTGGTCACATGAACTTCATCATGGAGACGGCGTAACCATGCCCGCAAATCTTTACGCACTTTAGCATCAAGTGCGCCAAATGGTTCATCTAGTAATAATACTTTAGGTTCTACAGCTAAAGCCCTGGCTAATGCTACCCTTTGTCTCTGACCACCGGACAACTGTGATGGATAGCGATCGCCTAATCCACTTAGTTGCACTAAATCTAGTAACTGATCTACCCGGTTCTTAATCTTCTTGGCCGGTGCTTTGCGAATTTCTAAACCAAAGGCAATATTCTGACGCACATTCAAATGTTTAAATAGGGCATAGTGCTGAAACACAAATCCAATATTGCGCTCTTGGACACTTTGATATGTAGCATCTTTACCAGTCAGTAAAATTTTACCGCTATCTGGGGTTTCCAACCCTGCAATTAACCGCAGCAAAGTGGATTTACCAGAACCTGATGGACCCAATAAAGCCACCAGTGAACCGCTGTTAATTTCCAGATTGACTTGATTTACCGCTTGAAAGTTCCCAAAATTTTTAGATACGTTCTCAACTACTATACCCACTACTGTACCTCTTGAATGCAATCTACGGCTTCTTGCTAGGATTACCGTGTTTTACATATACCACAGATAAGCTGACCCAGGAGCAATAAATGTGATTCTGGTGGTGTCTAATCCTGGTTTTTGTATCGAAACATTAAGGAATATTGCATTTCCTTCAAAACCTGAAGGTAGAGCGGGAAACTAGACAAAACTCCGTGATAGGATGCTCTAGTTAAACGTTTTTATCAACTATTGGGAGAAGACCTTTGACACTACGGGTTGCTGTTGTTGGGTCAGGCCCTGCTGGTTCATCTGCGGCGGAAACGCTAGCAAAAGCGGGGATTGAAACTTACCTATTTGAGCGAAAACTAGATAATGCGAAGCCCTGCGGCGGTGCAATTCCCCTGTGTATGGTGGCTGAGTTTGACCTCCCACCAGAGATTATTGATCGCCGTGTGCGGAAGATGAAAATGATTTCACCTTCCAATCGTGAGGTTAATATCAATATAGTAAAAGAAGAAGAATATATAGGAATGTGCCGCCGGGAAGTCCTAGATGGTTTCCTGCGCAATCGGGCGGCAAAACTAGGCGCAAATTTAATTAATGCCACAGTTCATAAAGTTGATATACCCACAAATAATACCGACCCTTATAAAATCCACTATGTAGACCACAGCGAAGGCGGTTTACAAGGGACTACAAAAACCCTAAAAGTAGATTTAATTATAGGGGCGGATGGGGCTAATTCTCGTATTGCCAAAGAAATGGATGCGGGAGATTATAACTATGCGATCGCCTTTCAAGAGCGGATTCGCCTCCCCCAAGAGCAAATGGAGTACTACAACGACCTAGCGGAAATGTACGTCGGTGACGACGTTTCCACCGACTTCTACGCCTGGGTATTCCCCAAATATGACCACGTAGCTGTTGGTACTGGCACAATGCAAGTCAACAAAGCCACTATCAAACAGTTACAAGCTGGTATCCGCACCCGTGCAGCCAAAAAGCTAGCGGGCGGCAAAATTATCAAAGTAGAAGCTCACCCCATCCCCGAACATCCCCGCCCCCGTCGCGTTGTCGGTCGCATTGCGTTAGTAGGCGATGCAGCTGGTTACGTTACCAAGTCCTCCGGCGAAGGTATTTACTTTGCAGCTAAGTCTGGGCGGATGTGTGCAGAAACCATTGTGGAAATGTCTAACAATGGTGCAACCATTCCCACAGAAAAAGACCTCAAGGTTTACTTGAAGCGCTGGGATAAAAAATATGGACTCACCTACAAAGTATTAGACATTCTCCAAACTGTCTTCTATCGTTCCGACGCTACCCGAGAAGCCTTTGTAGAAATGTGCGATGACCTGGATGTGCAGAAGCTGACATTTGACAGCTATCTGTATAAAACCGTGGTTCCCGCTAACCCCATTACCCAACTGAAAATTACTGCTAAAACTATTGGTAGTTTGATTCGCGGTAACGCCTTGGCTCCCTAAGCACAGCACCGGGACATTAAAGGATATATATAGAGGGGAAGAAACTTTTTTTCTCCTCTATCTTCGCAGACTGCGGGGATCCAGAGCATCCCTCAACCCATCACCAAGTAAATTAAAAGACAGCACAGTTAGAATAATTAAAGCAGCTGGCGGCCAAATTAACCAAGGTTGCAACACCACAATAGAAGCATTACTAGCCAAAGATAGCATATTCCCCCAAGAAGGATCAGGCTGTTGGATTCCTAAACCAATCAGACTTAATACCGCTTCCGCACCAATAAAACCCGGAACCGCCAATGTGGCAGAAATAATTACATAGGTAGCAGTTTGTGGTAAAATATGGCGGATAATAATGTAAATTGGTTTACCACCCATTGCTACTGCTGCTTGTACAAATTCTCGCTCCTTAATTGATAGTACCTGTCCCCGAATTACCCGCGCTAACCCCGCCCAACTAATCACCGACATAATCACTACAATCAAGATAAAGCGCTGGGTACTGGTTAAACCAGGTGGTAAAACTGCACCCAAGGTCACTAACAGATAAATCCCTGGGAAAGTCATTAGCACTTCTGCTAACCGCATAATTACGCTATCAATCCAACCACCAAAGTAGCCAGAAATACCCCCAATGATTAGAGCTAGGGGAAAACTAATCAATACCCCAATAATCCCAATAAATAAACTAATCCGACCACCATATACTAACCGGCTGAATTGGTCGCGTCCTTGGTCGTCAGTACCTAAAATATTTAAGGCTGTGGGACTAGCTACGCCATCCCTATCACTTATAGTCCCAAATAAATGCCAGTCTAAAGGAATACCGGGTAAAATAGTCACCTCTTCCCACTTGGGAGGAAGGGGTAAAGTTAACTGTAATAGTCGGTATTCCGCACCACGGACAAATAACCTGATGGGTGTTGGTTGGGTAAAGTCTACTATGATTTGGCGATCGCCCGTTTCTAAATCAGTATCGCCCTGAACAGTAGGATATACATGAGGTCCGATAAATTTTCCCCGTTCTGATTGAGAAAACCAATAAACCCGAGTTGGTGGTAACAGGGAACCATTAGGCTGTGAAGCCAGAGGATTATAAGGAGCGACAAAATCAGCAGCAATTACCATTATATAGAAAATTAACAGCACAATTGCCCCAAATCGCGCCAAAGGGTTTTTCCGCAGTTTTTGCCACCAATTCATAATTTCTGCCTCTTCCATAAACGGTAATTATTATGGTACAATTACTAATATCTTATTTTTCTACTCCATCTGTCTTCACTGCGGGTGTAATTCAGTGGTAGAATGTCACCTTCCCAAGGTGAACGTCGTGGGTTCGAGTCCCATCACCCGCTTTGAGTATTTCCAGGTGATTTAATGACTGTAATATTTATCCGCTGGGGACTCAGGGTTATTTACGTGGTGGTTCGGTCACTGATGGCGGGTAAGTCGGGGCGACGGTAAAATATGATTAACCATCCTGTATCTAAATTCAATCCTGATAAATATTTATCTAATTGTATCAATCCTTGCTGTAATGGGTCGGGTTTACCCTGTTTCCATACCTTTAATTCCATCCCTAAGACCACATCCCCATAACGCAAACATATATCCATCCTCCCGGAGCCTATGGCGTATTCTCGTTCTAAGCTACCGCCCTGTGTTGATAACTATCGGGATTATTTCCCCCTAAAGTCGAAAACAGCCCCTATGCGGGGCTTTAAAACTAAACTCTTCCTTTAGCGATCGCTACCTTTAAAGTTACTGCCATAACTGGTGACAGTTACGTAATTCCTGTAGGATAATGTCGAGCTGATCAAATTACTATCTAAATCTATGAAGTTGATTCTAGCGAGTGCTTTGGTGTTTAGTAGTACTTTACAATATCCAGCACAGGTAACAGCCCAAACTAACCTACCTGCAAATACTGAACCACCTGTACAATCAGTCAAAACCCCTCCTGTACCTACTGTACCTACTAACGGAACCTCTGAACCAGTTTTTGTTCCACCAAAACCCCCTGCTGGATTAAATACTATATCTGGACGTAGAAGCGGAATGGGTAGCCGTAATGATTGTCCTGCGGTAGAAACTCCCTTGACGGCTTTAGTCCCTTTTCAAGAGCGCGTAGCGACTAGCAAACAAACCAATATATCAACGCCAGTAGATGTGTGGGGACTAACTACCTCTGAACGTCCCACATTTTGGTTTTATGTTCCCTACACTAATATAAGTGGTGAATTTGTCTTACAGGATAGCGAAGAAACCGAAATTTATAACCAGCAAAACATCACCCTTACAGACAATTCTGGTGTCATTGGTGTTTCTGTTCCATCTACTGTGGCACCATTGCAAGTAGGTAAAACATATCGCTGGTTCTTGAAAATTCGTTGTCATCAAAAACAAAGAGCGAGTGTTCCTATCTACGTAGAAGGAGACATTCAAAGAGTAAATTTGAATCCTAGTTTAGAGCAACAATTGCAAGGAACAATAGACCAGCGACAAAAAATTGCCATTTATGCTGCTCATGGTGTTTGGTTTGATGCTTTGACAATGTTAGGACAACTACGCTTTGCTAATTCTGATGATGGGTCTTTAGTAGCAGATTGGCAAAGTTTATTACAATCAGGTGGATTAGGGAACATAGCCCCCTTTCCTTTGGTTGATTATTAATAAACTGCCAATAAATTAGGGTAGCCACCGAGATACCTAATTAGGACTTACCAATACTTTCGTCATATTTTGCGTAAGTCCTGTATAATACCAATGTACTTTCATTTAGCGATAGCGAAGTGCTGCTGCAAGCAGATCGCCTGTGCCAGTTGCGTAAGTCCTAATCCTCTTAGAGATAATTTCTACAACCAATTACCAACTAACACATAGGGAGCCCAGTACATAGGACGATTATATACAGGATCATTGAGCAGTTTTAATTGAGCAAGGCGTAAAGCCTCTGCTGTTGTGACTTCGCCAGTTGTTAACTGACGATAGAATTCACCAATAAATAAAGCAGTGGAGTTATCACCAATTTGCCATAAAGATGCTAGGGTACTTCTAGCTCCTGCTTTAATAGCAACTCCTGCTAATCCCAAAACAGCGCGGTTATCTCCTGCTGCGGTTTCGCAAGCACTCAGAACCAGTAATTCAATTGGCTCAGTGCGATTTTGCTCTCTAGTTTTGAGTAATCCATCTAATTCTTTAACATAGATGCGTCCGTTGGCTGCTAGAATGAAAGTCTCTTCTGCTTTGGAACTAAATTTTCCGTGTGTTGCTAGATGAACTACTCTAAAAGGTTGGATATTAATTTTTTGTTGTAAGTTTTCTTTAGTAAAATCTTGCTCCAAAAGTATACTTGTTGTTATACCCAATTTTTGCATTAAATCTAGTTCTTTCAGGACATAGGGAAGCGGGGTAAAATTTTCGTTTTTGGGTGGTTGTGATAGTCCTCCTACTAGGGCATTTATTTTTCTTTGTACTAAAGGTCTGGGGGTAAATAATTGCAGTCCTGGACTCAAAGCTACAGCATATTTCTGGATTAAGTACTCTTTGCCATCATACAATGCAGCTATGGGAATATTTCTCAAAGAACCATCTGGTATAAATACTAAAGTTTTAACTCCACTGTTTTGCAGATCTGCTTCCACAGGTTTAATTAACAAATTATAAAGTTTTTGGGATTCTTGTTTAAGTCTCTTCTGGGTATTGGGTTCAACTATTGCTTCTCGCATTTTTGTAATTACCTCCTCTAAATTCACACAGTTATCTTGAGAGGTACAGTTACTTTGAGGGGATATGTGCATCAAAGGTTGTTTGGGAAGTTTGAGGATAACCTCTAATTTATTGTTTAAAATAATTGGGTAGAAAATGGCTGTATCTGGATTATCGCGGTCTACTACTTCGTCAAGCAGCACAAATTGATTATTTAAGCAAGCCTCTCGGAAAAAATTATCTAATTCTGCTATTTGTAATGCTTCTATGCGTTGCCTTACTTTGTCTAAATCCGGTTTCCCTTCTCCTGACTCTTGTAATAACAGTTCCACTGATTGGCGATAAATGGGTTCCACACTATCTCGGAAATTGAAGCGTACTTGTTGGTTGACATTGACTAAATCGCTGCGCAGAGACTGGAGTGTTGAAACGGCGGCATCATAAGCAGCGATCGCACCCTGGATGTTTCCTTTGACTTTCAATAAGCGTCCTAACTGCCACTGCCAAAGGTAGGCAATATCTGAAGCATTGATTCCCAGAGCGCTTAATAATGCTTGCTGGGTTAAATCCTGGGCTTCTTGCCACTGATTGTTCTGCTCATACAATCTTCCTAAAATTCCTAACCCATAGGATTCTCCACGCTGATTACCTATAGCTCTGGCTTGTTTAACGCTGTTGGCGAGAATTTGCGCAATATCTTCTTTGTTACCAATGTTAATGATAGTATCAGCAAAATTTATATTGGCATAAATACTAGCTTGATTATTAGGTAGATTAGTAAGTTGGGATTGAATTGTCGGGATTAATTCTTTCGCTGCTGCTATATCTTTATTCTCAACCAACAAACTGAGCAAATTGATTTGAGCTTGAAGTTTGGTGAGTGGCTGGGGGGCAATTGCCGCAGCTTGCTGGTAATGGGCGATCGCATCTTCAGTATTACCTAATGCTCTGACAGTATTACCAAGACTCAATTCTGTGATGCTCATTTCTGAAGGTAGTTGCAGTTGTTGAGCAATTTCTAAGCTTAGTTGTAATGTTTTCTGGGATTTATCTAACTCCCCCAATTGTTGCCAAGTATTGCCAAGAGAACGCAAAGCTGCCACTTTCATGGGTGAATTTGGTTCGTTTTTTAACTGTTGCTCCCTTGAGGACAAAATCTTTACAGCCCGACGGTAAAAGCCAGCAATCCGCCAAGCTTGTGCTTGGTTAATACTACTGCGGGTTACTGCAGCATTGTTACCTAATTGCTGCCAAATTCCCTCTGCTTGTTGGGCAGTTTCTACGGATATATCTGCTTGTCCCAGTCCCAGTAGTAGTCCTGTTTGAATATCTAAAGTTTGCGCCAACACTTCGAGCCATTCTGGGTTTTGGGTCTTGATTTGTAGCTGTTGCTGTTTCTCATCCCAACCTAGTAAATTTAAGCTAGTTTTGATAGCTTGTGAGGCTTCTGTCAACGAGCCCAGCTGCTGATATACCAGACAGAGGTTACTTAGGGCTGCGGCTTGTCCCAGGCGATCGCTCTGTTGCGCATAGATACGGTTAGCTTTTTGTAAAATAGTTACTGCTTGGGTTAAGTTTCCTCCCTGATACTCAGCTTCTGCTTGTTCCAAAAGCTGCTGTGGTGTTGTGGTGGAAAATTGGCTGTTGTGGCTATGAATTTTATTTACTGCATATGTCTCTGGTTGTTGAGCAAAGGTAAGGGGGGTAATAGTCATTATAAAAGTTACAGTAAATAATATTACATATAGGAACGAAAATTTAACTACTTGCCTTGCCAGCAGAAGCCTTATTGACTTGAATTTACCAAAATTAATTAACGCCATTTGATACTCTCCTGTTCTCACTTTTCAAACATTTTCTAACGAACAGGACAAGAGGCAGATGTTTGCCCAGGACTGCTAGGAGTAACTTCTGGAGCTTGGGCTACTAAGTAGATAGTACCATGAGCATCAACTACCCAACCCGAGGCTTCCACAATGGGAGGAGGAGAAACTGGGTAAGTGGTAATCACTGTTGATGCTTGTGCCTCGGTTTCAACTTTGGCGGAGTTTGGTGGAGCGGTTCTAGGCTTCACCCACTGTGCTAGGGTACTGGTATCTTGTAATGGTTCAGTGGCACTCAATGGTAAACCGCCTCGTCCTGTAGCGACGAAGGAACTCTGACTTTGGGTGCTTCCAGGTCTGCAAGAGTTATCAAGCTGGGAGGGATCAACTAGATTTGAGGGTAGTGTCACTAAACCGTTGCTGGGGTCAACCTCTGGTGTGTTGATTTCTACCGTACCAGTAAATTCTGGACTTGCCCCTGTGGCAGTAATATCATTGTTTTGGGTGAGTGCATTGCGGGACTGACTGCCCAGAACAGCTTTAGCATTAATTGTTACTCGACCTCAACGAAAATCAGTAGAATTTGCACTAATATCGCTATTTTCTGCGGCGACTAGGAAGTCAGTGTTAATATTGATGTTACCGCCAATTACATTCTCCCCTCTTGCGTTGGTGGTGATGTTGCTGTTGCGAAGCATAATCACATTTTGGGAGCGCAAGTTAATGTTTGCCTGCTGTTGATTGGGGTCAGCACTAATCCCACGAGTATCAGCACTAAGGAAGCTTTTGTTATCTAAACGGATGGAATGGGCATTCACGTTTAAACTACCTGCTGTACCCAATCCCTCACTACGTACAACAATAGCTCCCCCATCCCTTACTTGCAAAATATCAGTGTTAATGGTCAGGTTACCCGCCCCCGCCGCAAAACTTGACTCAGAACTAGTAGATAAGGCGCTGGGATTTCCATCGTTGCTATTAATACCAATTATTTTTATATCAGAGGCATTTAATCTCATATTTCCTGCATTTCCTCTACCAAAAGTAGCAGTGCCAACTTGCCCTCCATTCTCTATTAACAGAGTACTGGTGTTAATTATAAGTTCTCCTGCATTTCCTGTGCTACCAGGGTTAGCAATATTACCAAATCCAGTGGTCAGATTATTAGATTCTTGAGTTGTTGAACCAATCACTTGTATGGAGGAGGTATTCAATACCAATGTTGCTGCATTACCTGAACTAAAAGTGCTAGCCAAAATTTGAGCCCTATCTCGTAGAGTTAACTTGTTAGTGTTAATATCTATATTTCCTGCATCTGAAATACCCAAAGTAAAAGAACTGATACTAGTATTAATACCTGTACCAACAATTAATTCTGAAAAAGTTTTACCTCCAGTCATGTCAATTGAGTCGCTGGATGTAATGCTAATATCACCTGCCTTACCATTGCCAAATGAACTACTTCCTATTAATCCTCTATCCTGAAGAGTTACATTCTGTGTGTTAAGGCTGAGATTGCCAGCGTCTCCATTACTACCAAAGCGATTTCCTGTTGCTAATAAAGAATCAATTAGTTCTACTGACTTAGAAGCGTTGACATTAACATTTCCTCCTCTGGCTTGACCAAAAGTGGAAACAAGTATAAAAGCTCCATTCCTGAGAATCAATTTACCCGTATTTATGGCCAAATTTGCCCCCCTTCCAGTACCAACAGTGACACCAAAAAAGCCGTTGCGAAACTCAGAGGGATTGACTGTGGGATCTATAATCTGTGCAAAGGCTTGCTCAAATCTTCCTGTACCAATCACTTCTACGGAATCTGTAGCGTTGACTCTAATATCTCCACTTGAGATTGGCCCTGCGGTAAATGACGCAATGCGCGACCCTTGACTGATTTGCAAATTACCTGTTTGTATTTGGATTCCGCCGCCACGGATAATACCACTGGTATCAATGTTTGTCTCGTTGCTGACTTGAATGTTACCAAAATTTTCCACACCATCATAGTCCAAGGAAAAGCCTTGGCTTGTAGGAGAAAGGCTCACTAAACCCTCTCCTGCAACACTTCCCAATTCTAATGTTCCCCCATTCGTCTTTAGTGTTGCTCCCTCTAGACTGATATCACCACCGACTAAAGCTAAGGTTTGATTGGGTTGGATCTGCAACCCTGTTGTAGTGTTAATGGCAAAACCCTGACTATCTCCTTTGACTTGAATTGTGCCGGGATTTTTCCCATATTGCAAACCAATGGGGGTGCTGATTGCTAGTAGGGGGGCGCTTTCTGATGTCCTGGTACTAAACAGTGTGCCATCTGCAAATTTGATACTGTTGGCTGTACTGGCAATAAAAGAACCGTTAATATTTAAATGGGCATTAGGCCCAAAAATAATCCCATTGGGATTGATAAAAAAGAGGTTGGCATTACCTAAAACCCCCAGTGTCCCCAAAATATGAGAAACATTAGTTCCCGTCACCCGTGTTAAAATATTCTCGATGCCACTGGGATTGTTAAAATATACCCCTCTTCCTGAGTCAATATTAAATTCTTGAAAGCTGTGGAATAGGTTGACTCCGCGAATTGCACCCCCATCAATTCTGTCACTGGAAATGTCATTGATAGTCTGGTTAGGGGTGACAACCGAACTTTCATGACCTAGAGTATTATCTGGGATGATTTCCGCTCTGGCTGAGTTCAAAAAAGTTAGACTCAAGCAGATCAGGCTACTTACTAGGAACCAAGGGCAAATATAGGTAAATCCCATCACTACTGTTTTTTATTAAAACTGGGCTTTTGGGGGCATATTACCATTTTATTAAGTATCACTGAATACGATTATATCAAGTTTATGAAAACTTCATACAGATACATACATACTTCAACCGATGACTATCTTAAGAATATAGGACTTACGCAACTGGCACAGGCGATCGCTACGCAGAGCTTGCATCTGTGTGTAGCAATCGCTAAATGAAAGCACATTGGTATTATATAAGTGATGTCAATGGCACGGGGGGATGCCTAGTGCAGTTGATAGTAGA
>NZ_JAQMUH010000141.1:0-52024 GCF_028331025.1 Anabaenopsis arnoldii
CAAAGGCAAAATACAGAGTGTATACCGCCAAAATTCGATGGACTCAGAAAGCCAAAAAAATATAAAATTTTGCGCAATTGCAACACTTATCCGTAGGTAGTTGTTTTGAGCGTGTAGGGGGATAATTGACTATTCCTTTTAGGCAAGTCTTAAAGAATCTGCGTGTCTTCAGACCGCAGAGTGTCAAGTATTGCTCATATACCAGTTATGCACTGGAAATAGGTGAAGCAAGAAGTAAACAATCAATCTGCTTAGGTAGGTTTAGATAGGTGTTATAGAAAGGTTTAACATTAATTTCCACACTGCCAGTGAGTCTATCACGTATTTTAGTGACTAATAAGACAGAATTTTTGGTATTGAGTACTATATTCTTAAGAAGAAATTTAGCTGTTTCCGGCAGAACCCCCATAAATCAGGCGAAGTCGAGAGTGGAATGAACAACAAACCGGGTAGTGATAATGGGAGGCTTAGACTGTATGCTGGCCCACCTATGGGAGTATGTAAGGTGTGCCGGTCAATCAAATTCCACCGTGGCGATTTAAATCCCAAAAGTAGAAATTAACATAAACCGACCATCAACCCTAAAGTAAAACCTGATAAGTGTTAAAGGAATTATGTAGTTTCTGATGTGGGCAATGTCGTAATTAGTGAAACTGAATACTGCCATATTGAAGTTAAAACTGAGGAATGAAGAACTATGGCTCAAATTCCATTATCTAGTAGGGATTCCTACGGTGGGCTGATTGCAAAGCAAGCACTTGGCGAACGCGATGGCGATCCGCGCAATGTCCAAGGGAATGGTCAATTTTCTGCTGAGGCGGAAATTTGGTATAGCCTAAAATGTGCGATCTCCACTAGTTCAGGTTTTAAAAGCTGGCGACTAGAACACTATCCCCAATTGCAGGGACTTCATCTCGAAAAACAAGTAAGGAGATATTTACGAGAAACTTTAGAAACCTTAGCTTATTAAAAATCAAGGAAATTTTCTACAGGTCGGATCAAACATTCTGAAGGTGATTTGCCAATTTGATGGCGCTCTTGCCGAAAGTGGCTTACGCAAAATGGATGTATTTTTGATCCCCAGATTATCCTTGCTGCCCAGATGAAGCTGTGGTGGGGGATCCTCCAGGACTAGTTCAGCTTTTAGCCAGCAAATTCAAAGGGCCAGACTAACTAAAAGTGAATAATTTGCAGATTTTTGCCACAACACTAGTCCAAAAATCAATCACATTAATTTAACATTAATTTACCTAATAACCCCTTCGCCGACGTTGCTCCCAGCGCCAAAGGAGGATCATGAGGGCAAAAATTCCCATCTGCAGGGCTAAATTAGGTGCTGCTGTGTCAATATTCCTGCCGGCAAGGACTTGAAAAAAGAATATAAACGCGCCAATTAAAGCAGATGCAGCAAAACCTAGATACAGAAATTGGCGTAAACCCCTATAGGGGGCTGCCATTTCAGCTTTGAGACGGGCATATTGCTCTGGGTTGATGGGATTTTGAGGATTTGGTTTGATCATGAGTAAATAATGCTATAATACTACACTGTATACGCCGATGTGGCTCAGTGGTAGAGCAGCTGATTCGTAATCAGCAGGCCACGGGTTCAAATCCCGTCATCGGCTTGGCTCAGGTTAATTAACAATACTTTACACTCCTTAGCTATATCAAGCTCAGTTAGCAACTTGCTTGGCACTGAGAGCCTCTGCAGCAGATATCCCCTCGGACAGATTGCCAAAATATGCCAAAGCTGCGGCAGCTTCAGCCCGAGACACTGGTTTTTGAGGTTGGAACAAGGTTGTATAGCCAAACACCCGACGAATATTCGATTTTTCGCCATTTTGGAAATCAGCCAGTACGGCGCGTAAAGCCTTGGGGTCAATTTTTCCCGCATCTTGAAAACCCCACGTTTGATTCACTGCTTCTAAACTAGCGTCCGGTAAGGCTTGACGAATATCTAGGGGGATTTTCCACAAAATCAACTGTTCTCGTGTCAGTGGTGCATCAGGACGAAACAAAACTGCACTGGAATTACCAGACAAGGGACTAGGGATTAAACCGGTTTCAGCTAACCCTTGAACGACTGGAAAATCAGGATCAGTGGGCGCTATATCAGTAAAAGTGGATTGAGTGTTTTGGGATGCCAAGCGAATCTGTTTAGCAGGATTATTAAAATACACAGTATTGTTGGCAGCAACTAGCCAGCGGGCATATTCTCGGCGAGTAATATGTTTACTGGGTTCAAATGATTTACTGATGACATCATTAGAGCGAGTCTTGACTTCTTGAGACTGTAAAGACAAAACTCCCAAAGATGCTAAGTCTTGAATGAATTGACGTAGTTCTACCGGTGCTTGGTTGAGATCATGGAATTGCTGAGAGCTTGCTGTAGCCATTTGGCTAACAGATGTCTTACCCGGCTGCGTGGATAGATTATCAGATACCGCCGGACTAATAAAAGTAGAATTATTAGCTTGCAGATCGTCAGTCTTTGCAGTTTCTATACCTTTATTAACTATGTACTCAATAACTAATGCTGTAGCTGTTTGTGGTTGATCAGGTTTGGGTTGAGTAACTGATTGTGGCTGAATAGATACCTTAACCTGGACACCTTGACGGTGTGCTTCAAAGGTATCTTCTAAATTATCTGTGGGCTGTTGTAAAATCTGCCAGTTGTTTTTCTGAAACTGGTCACTATAAAAGCTAGCAATAAAATTGCTGGGGTCAGAACTTATCCAGCGAGTGACTATGCTGTTTTTTTCAGATCTAGCCGGTGTGACTGACTCTAATTTAGCATTAGGATACAAAGGGATATCTGGGGGAAAATCAGATGGTAAGTCAACCTTGGGTTGCTTTTGGTTCTGCCTGGCTTTCGCCTGATTTATCTGAGATTCACCAAATATTCCGGGGTGATCTTTTAATCTAGGATCAGCAGCCAAAGACTGTTCTAGGGTTTTGGCGGTGGGACTGTTAGCACAAGCTGTTAAAGAAGTGAATAGAATAGCCAAGCTCAATAATACAGCTGGAGGTTTAGACAAAAACACGGGAAACTACAAATGGGGTTTCAATTCCTACACTAGCGCAGACTGTCACGACTAGGAGGGAAAATGACTCCGAGGATTGAAAATATTCTTGCACCAACTGAAGTGCTAAACTAAGGTTAAATTTATTCTTAGCATCCCTCAAGCAGGGGAAAAGATAACACCCAGTCTTAGATTGTAATCTATCCGGAATGGAGCCGAAAAACTTTCGTTACTGTTGCTTAAATGTCAGCGCATAAATTTGGTTCTCTTGTACAGTCAGGTAAGTCGTTCCCAGCTATGGATCATGTACCAGTCCTAATACGCATCAGTGTAGATTAGAGTCTCGCACTGGGAACGGTTTGAATGATTCCTGACTAGAAGGGCATAAATAGCCATAAATTTGATTTACGGCTACAGTCCATTAGTCAGGTAAGATACCGGGGTTTATCTGTCAATCTATCTGGAAATTACACAGAGTTTTGAGATTATTTTTCATGAAGATTGGGATAACTTTTTAGGGTCTTTACTTGAATTGTTAATTGTATCTCTACTAAAGTTCCTCAGACTCACCTAAAAATCTGGAATTGCCTTACTGCTTCAGTTTAAAAGAAACCACGCTTATTTAAAATGTAGAGAAATTCCATGGAAAGTATCTACAGGATTGAACCGAGACATTCTGTGAGCTAGCTTGAAACCATGAGGGTTATAGGCGTGGTTGTTGCCTAGGATCTATTGTAAATCAATGAATTGCCCTTGTTAAGGTATTTTTTAGCCATATTTCTGCTAAAGTTTAAGTAAGTTTTGGTAAGTTTGTTTGAGGAGATTTTCACTTAAGGTCGTTAACCGTTTATCATCTCATTTTGATATTGGCACTCGACTATTAGTCTTGTAAGTTCTTACTCAAGAGGAGCAATCAAATGTATCTGACACTAGATAGGAGTATGAAAAACCTAAGATAGATATTAAGAAAACAATCAACGATTATCGACAACCGTCAATCCATTCTCATTTCTGTTAAGCGAAGCATCGCCGGGTTGTTACCAGTGCTGAAACACGATTACATGCAAGTTTCCCAGGATCAGCCTATTTATTCTGAGGCTCCACTCCAACTGTTACTATTTGTCGATGGACGACCAAAGTCTCGACAACAAGTGCAGCGTATCCGTGCTTACTTAAAAGAATTACGAAAAGAGTATAATTTTGAACTTCAAATCATAGATGTTGGGGAACAACCCTATTTAGCAGAACATTTTAAATTAGTTGCTACACCCGCTCTGGTAAAAATTCAGCCAGAACCGCGACAAGTTATAGCTGGAAGTAATATAATCGCCCAATTGAAGGACTGGTGGCCTCGCTGGCAGGTGTCCGCCGATACTTACTTAAAAGTACAACAAGACTTACCAGAACAAATAGATGATAATAGTGGGGTATCATCACCGCAATCAACAATTCATTCTGTGGCTTTTTCTGCAGAACTCATTAAACTTTCAGACGAAGTTTTTCGGTTAAAACAGGAAAAAGAGAAACTGCAAGAGCAGCTATTATTTAAAGATAGAGTCATAGCTATGCTGGCTCACGACATCCGCAATCCTCTCACTGCTGCGGCTATCGCCATAGAAACTCTACAATCTAATTACAACGTAGATATTGGTGCATTTAATAAGCGGCTTAAACCAGCTATGGCAGCACATTTATTAAAACAAGCTCGGAATCAAACTAAGACTATTGACAGAATGATTGCTGATCTGTTGCAGGTAGGGCGTAGTTACGATACAAGCATACCTATCATACCACAAAAAATGGAAATTGGCGAGATATGTTTCGATGTGTTGGCAGAATTGCGCGATCGCTACATTGCCAAATCCCAACAAATAGAAACTGATATTCCCCAGGACTTACCAAAAATATATGCAGATCCAGAACGTGTGCGCCAAGTGCTAATTAATTTGTTAGATAATGCTATCAAATACACACCAGAAGGTGGTAAAATTACTATCGCAGGATTACACCGTACCACCCAAAAAGTTCAAATAACTATTGGTGATACCGGACCGGGAATTCCCCTAGAAAACCGCACACGCATTTTTGAACATCACTATCGATTACAACGTGATCAAGCTATTGATGGCTACGGCATTGGTCTGTGTTTATGTCAACGCATCATACAGTCCCATTATGGACAAATTTGGGTGGATTCTGCCCCCAATGGCGGCGCTTGGTTCCATTTTACATTACCAGTATACCCATCTTAGTTAGCCACTGGTGACTGGGCAAGAGTTATCATGGATGACGAATAACCGCGGCCTTTTACCAAAAATAGCGATAAAACTTAATTTAATCATTTGGGCTAAAAACCACAATTTATTAGTTAGTCAGATTTTTCAAATGCCAGACTCATTAATGTATCAGCAAGACCACTTTGTGGTTTTAGAAACAGACCAACCGGAACAATTTCTCACAGCAGAGGAATTATTAGAAAAGCTTGAGCTTGTGTTACAAACAATGACTGGAGAGGAATTACCCACAGACTTACAAAGGTTTGATTCCGTCAGTGCTCAAGCTCAATATTTAATTGATACAAGTTGTGAATTAGATGTTGGCCCGGGAAAATATTTACAGTGGTATGCAATACGATTAGAGAAGTAGCTTTACATTGACACTCTCCGCGGGTATGACCGGATTATAGGTAGAGATATTATTTATCAAGGATACTGAAAATTGTTAATTCAATCATATCTTCACCTACTTGTGTAATTTTAATATCTACTCCAGGTCCAAAATACCGGGTCATTTTTTCCTGTTTTTCCTGCCAAACATCAAATGAAATAAACGGGGAATAAAATTCTAAAATCAAGGCATAAGCCCCATTAATTTCCGTTTCTCGTAAACCTGTGACCACGGGACGGTCTTCATCTGTAGGACTCAGACCTAGATAAGAGAGAGCCTCATCTAAATGGGCCTCTTGACCATAACAGTATCGAGTGATGTCCTTCCGAATTTTATTTTGAGTAATAGTTGCTTGCTGCTCCCGTAAGCGTAATACATCTGGCGTTGTATCTTGGCTAAAGGGTATAGGCAGAATCTCATTGGCTTTGAGTGCCAATCCTCCCAAGAAAAGAGGAAACCCATAGAAAAAACCGACAAGATTAAGTGTGGCATTGTCAGCAGCGTAGGCTACGAAACCAACAATGATTAATATACCACCAACGCTTAAACCGATAGTCCCCAAAGAAATTTTACGTAACATGAGCTTAGGATATTATAGATTTTTAACATCTCTGTTTTATTATCATCGGTTATTGGTCACAAGTGAACTACCGCCCACTAAGTTGAGGTCTTGACAATCATCACTGATATCTTTTGCGTCTAACCGTCCGCTATTGCTGATGATCTTCTAAATGCGGGACTAATCACCTGTCTACTCCATTTTGGGTTAAGTTTAAATCTGAGGGTATTGAAACATCAGAAAAAATTATGGACTTACAGACGATAAAAGAACGAATTGCCGTGGTTACTAACAAACGCGAGTACCTCCTAAGCCTTTTGGAGCAGCCAAACTTAGGAACTCTGAGAATTGATGTTAACCAGGCTTTGGAAGAAATGGATGATTTAATTGATGAATTTAAGCGGACTTTTCCGGAAACCGATAATAATTAGGCTAAACTGACTAGATCAAAACATAGACCAGCGTTAGTTAAACCGTGATTTAACGGATAAACTGGCGCTGTTTGCCTATAATCACAATCTTCTTGCTGTATTCTAGATATATATTTTACTAAGGGCCAGTTAGTTAGCAAACAACTTGATAAGATGATTTCTTCTAACTTATCGATTTCTGGCATGTTCTCCTAACTGCGTAACCAGAGCAATAAGTTTAGTAGTAGGAATATCCTTGGGAGAAACATAGTCAAAATTGGCTGTGGTCTTAGCATTGAATAGACTTGCATCTTCCACTGAAGAATAAGCCAGTATCTGAGTTTTAGGAGATATTGCTTTAAGATGACTACAAGCACGCCAACCATCCATAACTGGCATTTGTAAATCTAGAATAATTACATCAGGTTGGTAGCTTTTCAGCATTTCTATAGCTTCTTGACCATTGCAGGCTAACCCCACTACCTGGAAATTTTCCTGATTAGAAAAAGCTAATTTTAGACTTAACCGTGTAAGTTCGTGATCATCAACAATCAGAACACGCAATGTCACAGATTCACAAAAAAAAGTTAACATTTAAGGTAATGAAAAACACTTGCAACATTCCTTATAGTTTATGGTAAGACGCAAGAGAAATCACTCTATCTTATGGTTGAAGAAGATTTGTTGTCGATAGTAATTCATGAGTCTATTTATTCACAAATTAAGTTTCATACTTAGGAAATAAAGTTGACTATTTGTCTGTGTAATAGTAACTTTTTTTGGAATCAATCAGGTTTGACGCTATACTATTTGAACTTAATGCCATATTTAGCAAACTTGTTTGGGAACTGGTGGCTGGACAGTCATCACCAGGACGGCGTTGGATATAAGTACCATCAGATTGTAATTCCCAGGCTTGACGATTATCTGCTAACATAATTCCCAGAATTTCTTGCAAATCTTTAGCAATATCTGGATCTTTAATTGGAGTAATTACTTCAACTCGTCGATCTAAGTTGCGACGCATCCAATCAGCACTCCCAATGTAAATTTCCTCCTGTCCATTGTTATGAAAATAATAAATGCGAGAATGTTCTAAGAAGCGGCCGATAATGCTAATCACGCGAATATTTTCGCTGATGTTTTTTAGTCCTGGGCGCAAACAGCAAATACCGCGAATAATCAGATCAATTTCCACTCCAGCTCCAGAAGCCGCGTATAAAGTAGCGATAATCTGCGGATCTACAAGGGAGTTCATTTTGGCGACAATGCGCCCGGAAAAACCATTTTGAACATTTTCTATTTCCCGATGAATTAAGGCTAAAAAGCGATCGCGCATATTCACAGGTGCGACTAGTACTTCCCGGTAAGATTTTTGCCGAGAATAGCCTGTTAAAAAGTTAAATAAGTCTGTGATATCCGCGCCTAATTCTTCCCGACAGCTAAATAGTCCCAAATCGGTATACAAGCGGGCTGTTTTAGGATTATAGTTACCAGTACCTATATGTATATAGCGGCGCATCCGGTCTTTTTCTCGTCGTACGACCATCACCGTTTTGCAATGGGTTTTTAGCCCTACTAAACCGTAGACAACATGTACACCGACTCTTTCTAAACTCCTGGCCCAGTAGATATTATTTTCCTCATCAAACCGCGCTTTTAATTCCACTAGTACAGATACTTGCTTACCATTTTCTGCAGCTGCAATTAAGGCTTTTACTATGGGGGAGTCGCCAGAAGTGCGGTAAAGAGTCATCTTGATTGCTAGGACATTCGGGTCATAGGCTGCATGGGTAATAAAGTTAACTACTGTTGAGGAAAAGGATTGATATGGATGGTGTACCAACAAGTCTTTTTCCCGAATCACCGCAAAAAAGTCTTGACCTTCTTCTAGTTCCAAGGCCTCTGAGTTTAAACTGGGTTCTTTTAACCTTTGGAGGCGTGAAGGTACTACAGACTGACGTGGGGGTTCTTTAAGTTCGGCTAATGGTAAAGCCATAAAATACATTAAATCCCGGAGTCCTAAAAGACCATCAACCTCATAAAGATCATTTTCGGTTAACTCCAAATCTTGCAGCAACCGAGAACGTATTGGCTCGGGAGTGTGGGATTTAATTTCTAGTCTGACAGTCGTCCCCCCCATGCGCCGTTTGCGTAGTTCCTGTTCAATGGCTAATAGTAGGTCATCGGCTTCATCCTCTTCTAAAGCCAAATCAGCATCGCGGGTAATACGGAAGGGGTGGTATTCTTGTATATTCATGCCTGGAAATAGAAATTCCAGGTTATGGGCGATCGCCTGTTCTAGGGGTACACCGGTCCAGTGAGCAGTTTCTCCAGTTTCAGAAATCCCTAACTCTGGTGGTATTGGCAAAAATCGCGGTAAGACACTGGGGACTTTTACCCGGGCAAAAAATTCTTCCTCACTGTCCGGATTTTGGACTACAACCGCTAAATTTAGGCTGAGATTAGAAATAAAAGGGAAAGGATGGCTAGGGTCAACAGCTAAGGGAGTGAGAACCGGAAAGATTTGTTCTTCAAAGTAGTTATCTAAGTAAGTCCGTTGTTTTTGATTTAAGTTGATGTAGTCTAGTATGTGAATACCGTGACTAGCTAGCAAAGGTTGTAGAACCTGTTGAAATTGTTGGTGCTGTCTTGTCACCTCGGGAGTGAGAGTTGAGCGAATATCGTCTAGTTGTTGTTGCGGTGTGCGACCATCGGGAGTTAACTGAGAAACTTTTGCTTCTACCTGTTGCTTTAAAGCTGCAACCCGCACCATGAAGAATTCATCTAAGTTGGCGCTGAAGATGGCCAAAAATTTTAATCGTTCTAGAAGCAGTGTCCGGGGGTCACAGGCTTCGTGCAGTACACGACTGTTAAATTCTAACCAGCTTAACTCACGGTTAATGTAATATTGTGGATCGTTTAAATCAATCGGATGAGCGCTCTTTTTTGATTTCGGCATAACGATCTCAGTTTAGGTAGATTAAGCTCTACATCTAGGGACAATAAATATATTAGATTAATTAGGGCATAAGTGAAACTATCTAGTTAGGAATAATTTAAGATTCAAATAGGGGAACTACAGACTTTCTTTGTTTTGCCAAATGTTTCAAGCTACTCGCCGCCGTCTGGCACTCTGGTACACTGCCGTCACTGCCGTATTATTGTTACTATTTGCCAGTGGTGTATATTTATATTTCCGCAATACATTAATTGAGCGCATTGATGATACCCTCAATCACGTGGTGGAAATTGTCGAGCGATCGCTTGTGATTTCAACGGTGAATGGGGAACCTCGACAATTTCAGATTAATGTAGAAGCAAGTTTTCGCGATAATGCTATGACGGTGGAAGATGACCACATTGACCTAGAGTGGTTTGGTCCCACCGGTCAATTAATCTGGTCAACCCTATCATCACCCCTAAACATTCCCATTCATGGTAACCATCTTGGTGAAACCGTCCGGGTAATTAAACAGGATATCTGGGGAGATGGGGAAACTCATAACTCTGTCGTCTTACTGCGACAAGTTACCCAGCGTGTAGAAAGAGGAAGGCAAGTATTAGGATATCTGCGTGTTAGTCACCCCTGGTTTGAAGTCACTAAACCTAGTCGCCAGTTAATTATTGATTTGGCTTTAGGTACTTGGTTGATGGTTTTGTCTGTAGCAGCAAGTGGCTGGTTTCTTTCAGGTAAAGCGATGGAACCGGTGGGGGAATCCTACCAACGCCTCAAACAATTCACTGCTGATGCTTCTCACGAACTCAGAAGTCCCATTACTTTGATTCAAACTAATGTCCAAGTTGCCCTAGCTGATTTAGAACTGGCAGACTCACAAAATACGACTATTGTCAACTATCGCCACCACTTAAAAGTAGTGGAACGACTTACCCAGCGCTTGGGTAAGCTAGTCAATGACTTATTGTTCCTAGCCAGACAAGACAGTGGGATCAGCAAAAATGTTTTTTCCTCTTGTCCTTTGGATGCTTTGCTAATGGAGGTAGTGGAAGAACAACAATTATTAGCTAGGGAAAAAAAAATTACTTTAACGTTGGATTTGGTTGATCCACCCAGTGCGGAAATCTCCCTGGAATTACTGGAAAATTGGTTTACATTTCCAGGCCAATGGGATCAACTCGTACGGTTATTTACAAATTTGATTAGTAATGCTTTGCAATACACCCCATCTAATGGACAGGTATCTGTACAGTTGTCGCGTCTAGAGGGAAGCAATCGCGGTTCTAAACTTCGTCATGGAACAGCGGTATTACAAATCAAAGTTACTGATACGGGAATTGGTATTCCGTCCGAAGCCCTACCCCGTTTATTTGACCGTTTTTATCGGGTAGATCCAGCACGTACCCATAAGACAGCAAAGACAAATACACAAACTTCTACCGGTTCAGGATTGGGATTAGCGATCGCAGCAGCGATTGTGGAACATCATCAAGGTCATCTACAGGTGGAAAGCAATATTGGTAAAGGTACAATTTTTACTGTCACTTTACCAATCAGTCTTATGACTCATGACTTATGAATAGTCAATGTATTTTGTCTGAGAAACGTAAACCTTAGAACCTCAATTATTAATTATTTAATTACATCATCCTTAAGGTTTAAATGATGGTGTGATCTGATTTTTATTTCTATCCTCTAGTTAGATTAAGCAACTAAAGTTAATTGTTAAATTGGAATCATTGATGAATTGCCATTGATATATTTTTTTGGTGATTTTAAAAATATTATTTTGGGTATAGCTACCCCACGCAAGCCATCAGGCAAAGTTTACCTAAATTACCCAATAATATCTTATAGCAAAAAGTGCGGATTTTTTAGGAGTTAATCATGAATAAAAATCAGCAACCAACTCGCAAGTATACTGGACTTTTCGGGGTTATTTGCAGCGGATTACTCATTGGTGCGCCGCTGATTTCTACCAGGGTAGTAGCACAGCAACCGACCTCTCAGGTTAACCCTTGTCCCAGTATTTACTACGAAGAACCACACAACAACCGGGTTGTAGTACCACAGGGATGTCCTCCCAATGCCTTCACGCGGAAACTACAAGCCGAAGGGCGGCTTCCCGTGGTCCCTCCAACTCTTCCACCCAGTGAAATGCCTCTAGGTGTTGGGGGAGAAGCACCGGATTCGGATACTTTAGCACTGAATCCTTGCCCCGGTATTTATTATGAAGAACCATATAATACTAGAAATGTTGTACCTCCGGGATGTCCGCCAAATGCTATCACGCAACAACTTTTAGTACAGGGTATTCCGCCAGAGTCAGCTGTACTAGCGCGTCCACCAATGATCGCTATTGAACCACCTCCATCAGAAGAACAACAACCACCGAGCGCCGAGATTAGTCTGGCTAATGGTATGGTTGAGATCACATTGGTGAATGATACGGGGGCTAATATCACTTATGAAGTAATTGGTGATACTCCACCGCGATCGCTTGAAGGTCAATCAGAGGTAACATTACAAGATTTGGCAGCGCCAGTGACTGTGACATTTTTCCGCGAGGATGGGGGACTGCTGGAAGTAACACCTGAACCATCTAGGAAAGAAGGCGTAATGCAGCTGACATTTAATGAAACCACTGATCTAGGAGAAGATAAGAATACAGTGCGGATTCAAGACGACGGTACTGTAATGTTGAACTAAAATGTTGAACTAAACCACTGATTCAGGGATGCTAGGCTTTTTTGGTCAAATGTGGCAAATCTCACCATATTAAAGCTCTGCCCGCCAGTTAACAATATGGACTTTTGCGTCTATGATAGCAGCTGATAAACTAGAAACTAAGACTTAAATTTAGTTCTCAGCGAGAATAATACAAGCCGCTCCCTTATATAATCTTTGGTTTATTCATGGTTATAGTAGCTAACGTGATGCCTTTCTTGTTCACCCCTCTGACTTTAGGCTCTTTTTTGTCTTCTCTGCCTTTGGATAGCTTATTTTCCACCCAAGGCATTATGGTGATGTTACTGGCTGCTTATGCGGGCGCTATGTGGATGTTTCTCACTAGTGCGCCAAAAGTACACACAATTATGGTGTCTGACTTGGAAATTGCTCGACAGTTTTATGAAGGTCTGCTAGATTTGCCCGCTGCGGAAGTACCTTTACACTATTACTACAACTACGAACAAACTCTCGGTACAACTGGTATTGACCCATTGTATATGTCTACTACTCCCAGCTGGTCTAACAAGGCTATGAACAATGCTAATGAGGGGCTGTGGTATCAGATGAAGAAAAATACTCAGTTACATGTCATTAGGGGGGCTAGTTTGGGTAGTAAGAATCAGCAGCGTCATGTTTGTTTTGACCGGGATTGCTTGGATATGATTCTATTGCGGGTGGAAATGCGCGGTTTAAAGTTGAAGATTCGCAACCAAAAGCCCCTGAATTTTTTGGTAAAGGACTATGAGGGGCGGGTTATTGAAATAGCGGAAGTAGCAAATTAATCAGGAATTAGGCAAAACATCATTTTCTCTGTGTTCTCTGTGGCTCTGTCGTTGATCACCGATAGCGTAGCCTGGCGTAAGCCAGTTGAACTAAATTAATTATCCACAGATGAACACAGATCAAAAAGATGCCTACATAGGTGGAGATATTACCAGTTCTTCTAGTCCGTTCCTGATTTAGCTGATTCTGGCTTAAGTAGGGGAAAGGCGATCGCATCGCGTATACTGGCACAGTCAGTCAGCAACATCACTAACCTATCAATACCAATACCTAAACCACCAGTCGGAGGCATTCCATATTCTAAAGCAGTGATAAAGTCTTCATCTATACCTTGAGCTTCTAAGTTACCAGCAGCTTTTAACGCTGCTTGAGCTTCTAAACGTTCTCTTTGGTCTATTGGGTCTGTGAGTTCTGAGAAGCTGTTAGCAGTTTCACGCCCGACGATAAATAATTCAAACCGTTCTACCAAACCCGGCTGAGAACGATGGGGTTTAGCTAGGGGTGAAATTTCCACTGGATAATCTATGACAAAGGTAGGCTGAATTAATTTTTCTTCTATTTTTTGTTCAAAGGCTTCGTTTAAAAGTTTGCCGATTGTTGGTGCATCTTCTATACCTTGAAGCGCAGCATTTTTACTTGCAGCTTTCGCTTCTTCCAATGTAGAAAAAGAATTGAAATCTAAGCCTGTATGTTCTCTAACTAAATCATGCATTGTCACCCGTCGCCAAGGTGGTGATAAATCTATCTGTGTCCCTTGGTAACTAATGTGTAATGTTCCGAGAACTTCTTGGGCTACGGTGGTAATAATTCCCTCTGTGAGGGCCATCATATCATGGTAATCCGCGTAGGCTTGGTAAACTTCAACAGAGGTAAATTCGGGATTATGGCGAGTCGATACTCCCTCATTCCGGAAAATGCGCCCTAATTCAAATACCTTTTCAAAACCACCGACAATCAAGCGCTTTAAATGAAGTTCGGTAGCAATTCGCAGATACAACTCCATTTCTAAGGTGTTGTGGTAAGTGATAAAGGGACGCGCATCAGCACCGCCAGCCTCACTTTGTAAAACCGGAGTTTCAATTTCCAGAAAATCCCGTTCTTCTAGGTAGCGGCGAATTCCGGCAGTAATTTGGGCGCGACGGCGGAAAGTTTGCCGCACTTCGGGGTTGACAATTAAATCTACATAGCGCTGACGGTAGCGTTTAGCAACATCGGTTAAACCATGCCACTTGTCGGGGAGCGGTAACAGGGATTTGGTCAGGATGCTATATTCTTTGACGTAGACAGATAATTCGCCCTTTTCAGTCCGTTTAATAGTACCTCTGGCTCCCAGAATGTCACCTGCATCTATGAGTTGTTTGAGATGGGTGAAAGCTTCGCCATCAACATCTGCCATCCATTCTTGGATACGATTTTTTTCGAGATAAAGTTGAATAGCGCCAGTTTCATCTTGTAGGGTGAAGAAAGCCAGTTTACCGAAAACCCGACGCGCCATAATACGGCCAGCAACGGCAACATCTAAATGAACTTCTTCACCATTGGGTAAGTCGGCAAATTTTTCTTGTAATTCTGCTGTGTGATGGGTGGACTCCCAACGATAGGCGTAGGGGTTAGCTCCTAGCTGCTTGAGTTGGTTGACTTTTTCCAGCCTGGCGGCACGGATATCTTCTTCGGACATGGTAAGGGACTAAATAGGGCAACATATATTATAGATGCTGGAAAAGTTGACAGTCATAGATAAAGCCTTTTTCAGGCTAATGAAGTACACATAAATTGCCTATTCCCTGTTCCCTGTTACCTGAAACTAAACAACTTTGTACCTCACGAGCATGGGAAATGCTATATTTATAGTGAATACCGAGAGGAAATGGCCTGCATCTTCAGGTCAGCCAACTCTAGGATCGTATTTATCAGGTCTTTTTGTTCTGGTGGTAAATTCAGTTTTTTTAAACCCTGATTGATGTCGTCACCAGATCGCATATTTTCAGCCAGTTTTGCTCGCTGGGAGGTATTTAATATTGCCACTATGTCTTTATTTCTTCTCTGACGTACAGCCTGGACTTGTTGTTGCTGCTGTGGTGTGTTCATGGAGTGTGTGGGAGAGATGTTAGTATACAAAAATAAGCTAGAATCAGTATTTTTACTGATTTGGGCAATAATGATACTAGGGATAGACTTGTTTGGGAGGGTTTGGGCCAAGGCAATTCCCGGAATTAAGATTACAAAGGCGCAAATAGTGGCGAGTATTGATAGTCGTTTGATCAGCTGAACTGCCATATTAAAAAAATTCTTATTTAGATGCATTGCCAAAGTTAAACAAATCAATATCTAATGGCTATGAGACTAAGTTATGGGGTAGGTATCATCTTCATTCTGAAGATTTAAGGAATTTTCAAGTCTGAGTGGTTGAATTTTGCTAAAAATTAGTCATGATTTGGCTAGTAATATTTTTTCATTTTGTTAATTTGTTGTTGCAATTCTTCAATTTGTTGTCGCAAAATTTCGGCTTCCTGTGAGGAAGTTTCGGAGGTAACATCTACTTCCCCTGATGCAGGCGAGCGCTGATAATTTCCTGCGCGAATTTGTTGATATTGTTCAGATACAGACCACTCTTGCAAATACCGTAATCGTTCGACTGGGAAAGGATGGCTCAACATCGTGCCTTGAAAGCCATTATACAGCAAGAACTTATAAACCTGATTCAGTCTATTTTCATCTAGTAAATGATAATTTTCTGACTGTTTAACAAATTCTTCTAAGCTACATTCATGAGCATATTTAATACTACCGCCGGAAACTTTCATCATGGATGACATAACAGTGTTTAAGTCATCTATAACTAACAAAGCAGCCCGGTCTGCGGTTAACTCGGCTTTACGTCGCCATTCAAAAAAGGCATAAATCAAAGCTTGAGAGACGAAATTGCCAAGACCGAAGGTTAATTCCCCTAGGGCAGAAGCGGCACTCATAGCCCACATGGCCATTTGAATTAGAATAGTATGACCACATTTAATATGACCTAGTTCATGGGCTAAGACTGCCCTAATCTCGGAGGGATCAAGTAAGTCTAAGGTTCCTGTGTTGATGACTACGTAGGGATTTTCCTGCCCCAGGGCATAGCTATTAGCTTGGGGATTCTGTACGACAAACAACGCAGGTTCTGGGTAAACGTCCAAATCGCGGACACATTCCCGGAACATATGGTAAATAGTGGGGTATTGACGCGTGCTTACTTGGATGGTGTTACCCATCAGATAGACTAATTGGGGGCGTTCGTAGAACAATTCTACAAATTTACGAGCGATTAAATCAAATCCTGGCAAATTTCGTAAAGCTTTCTCGGCTTGGCGATCAAGTGGATGTCTGAAGGCTTCGCTGGATATTCCTGTGTAAGTTGGCATAATTGAGGGTAATGGATGATGGGTGATGGGTCTTGAGTAGTCGCTAAGGACTAATTACAAGATAATGGAAATGGGGCGACGGAAATTAGAAATCACTTTGTATGGGATTAAAAGCTTGTGATTGAGGCTGAAGTTCATTTGTCACTACATAACTTCCTGCGATCGCAGTCGGGGTTTCCTTCCTGGCCCCATCATTTAACGATGGCAAGGTTGGTAGCGCGTGCCTTGCGCCTAGGACGTAGCGCCTTAATTCAAGTTGGGGCCGTTTCTGGCTATCAAGGTCGGTATCGCACTAGTTTTGTGGCATCGGCTTTGATGTGGTATGGTCCGGTAATTATTGTCGCCCCCGAAGCAGTACAGCAGCGGTTACTACAGGTGGAAATTCCCCGTCTACAGCAGTGGCTACCAGCCAATAAACCGATTAGGACAGGTGAAGTTTGGCCGGGATCTGATTTTCCTGGAGTACTGCTGATATCTCCCCAGGCTTGGTTAAAGGGGCAGTTTGCATCTGCTGATGTTTTTCCTGCCGGGATTCCTACAATTATTGATGGGGTGGATGATTTAGAAGATTGGGTACGGGATCACCTGACCCAAGATATTACACCCCATGATTGGGATCAACTGATGTTAGCTTGTCCTGACAAGGCGGACGTGATTCGCTCGGCACGGGCGCAACTAACTCGCGTTCTGTTCCAGCACCCAGTTAATCCCTATGAGTGCTATCTTATTTCTCCCTTAGAACAAAAAATATTATGTGATTTATATGAGCAAATAAGGTATGTAAAAACACTAACAAAGCCATGGGAAAATTTTGGTGTGCAATTGGTTAATAGTAAAGAAAATATGGGCGGATGTTCTCTATTATGGGCAACACTTGAGCGTCGCCAAGGGGTGTTTTATTTACACTCTGCTCCCATGGAATTAGGAAAAAGTATCGCGCCTATTTGGCTCAGACAGCCAGTGGTCTTAGTAGGTAGCGCTTTGGAACCGGAAACTGAAGCGCCTTTGTTCCGTGAGCGTTTGGGTTTAAATGAGATAACTTGCTTGAAGTTCTCTAATGAGACTCAAGGCGCAGCAATTCAATTGTATATACCCCATAAATTGCCTCTACCCAATACCCCAGAGTTTCAAGGAGCATTTATTCACAAAGTGCGGACACTGGTTTGTCTGAGCGCTACGGCCCCTGGTTTGACGGTTGTATTGGTGGGAGATGTGCCACTAAAGGGTCGAGTGGGTGCTATTCTGGCCTCGGAATTTGGTTCACGGGTTCAGGTGGAAAGGACTTGCTTGGATGATAATGGGATTTTAATTAGTGGGTGGGAATTTTGGCGATCGCATCAGTCGGTTTTACCAGCCCCCCATCTGTTAATTATTGCTACTTTACCGTTACCATCTTTAGAAAGCCCCCTTGTAGCTGGTAGGGTTGCTTACTATAAGCGATCGCATCAGGATTGGTTTCGTCTATTCTTATTACCAGCGGCTTTGAATGAATTACAACGAGCCATCGCACCAGTCCGAGAAAGTCAAGGTATTGTAGCTTTACTCGACAGTCGTGTAGTTAACCGCAGTTATGGCGCACAAGTACTGGCTGTCCTCAGTCCTCTAGCACGTATAAACTATCTTGATCCCAGTCTGTTTTCTCATCCTGATGGAGAGAGTTCTGGCTAGGTGAGTATTGACTTTTATCAATTACCATGCGATCGCCTCATAGCAAGCGCTATTATCAACTTTGGTGCAAGCATATTAAAACCTCATTCAAGAATTGTTGATTATGGGTGAAGCAAAGCGTCGTAAAACTACACTCGCAGAGAAGTACGGTCAAGAATCTCGGATCTTACCTTGGGTTCCCATCACCAAAACTCAGTCTGAACAGTTTATGAACTGGACTACTCGCGGAACCTGGTTCTGTATTGGTGTTATGGTAGTAGCTTGGATAACTATCCGTTTTATCGGTCCGGCTTTCGGTTGGTGGCAAGTAGTCGATTAAAATATCCACCGCTATACTTAACATATCAGGTATAGCGGCAGTTGGGATATTAGGGTGATTCCTAAATTCTAATTTTACTTAGTGTGGGCGGTAATACCTCAAGAATTAGAAAATACTGACAAAATGGCACCATAACTATCCTGTATTCAGTTATTCTCAGTCATGAGCCATGGATACGTAGGTTAGGTATTTGGTCAGAAGTGTTGACAATAATAAAACACAGATTCAGCACTACTCCCACATATACCGATTGCTGCTTCGTCCCATGGGAAAATAGTTTAGATGAGTATTAGATTCAAGTGGAATGCCCTAGAGGATTGTCTACGAAAAATACGCCAGTAGTTTCAATTGTTGTTCTCAGACAATTTTGGCAGTATACAGCAGATTAGGTGATAGATAGGTACTATATGAAGGTTAAAAATATTTTGTCATCCTGACCATCTAACTGTACCTCAACCAAGTAGAAATTGCTGTATGTCCGGCAAAATGACCACTGGAAATTTTATACTGTTGACTCATACCAAATTTGGGTTACCCTGAAAACGGAATTGTTTCAGTTAGGCATTTAGTCGGACATACATAACTAACGAGGTGAAGTTTATGAAATACGTCCGAGCAGTCAATCCCTGAAATTGAATAGTTTGATACCGCAAGCTGTAAATTTATTTACTACCCTAAACAAGGTAATTAATTAATAATCTTACAGGACTTTGGTAAAGGTAATGTTTAGTCTACAATACCAGTGGATGCAAAAAGCTAAAGAAAATATAAAGACGACTGAAATCACTGTGGTGTCTGGAGGAAAAAAGTGTTTCTGAGACTAGCGCATCAACACCAACAATTCGTTCAAGACTTGGTAATGAATCTACAAGCCTTGGCAATTGTACTAGAACGACGCGGTTACCCTGCGTCATGTTATACCTGTGGCGACCAGATGAATAGTGCTTCATTTATGGTAAGCTTAGGCGACAATCACTTGATTCGATTCTTAGTATCCGATTATGGGATTACTTGGACCGAAATGCGAGATGATCGTGAATTAATGAAGTTAGAGGGTGCAGAAGCCATTAATCAGTTACAAGAACTGGCTAATCTTGTCAAACAATCTACGCCAAATGGTTCCGGCAACAAAACTCTGGCTAAAAAGTGATAGGCTTGACCATGTGCACTAACTAAAATGTTTGTTCTGATTGCGGGTTGACAGTGTAAACACAAGTGAAAAAACCTGATACACATTTATTTTCATTTGCTAGGGTGCGTTATGGACTATGATCCTAACGCACCTGGAAACATTGGTGTTTACATAGCAGTGAGTCCCGGTAGACAATTCTGTGAGATGTGAAACATTGATAACTGTTAACAAACTGAAAAATGTCTGAAAAAGAAGCGATTCCAGGGGAATTACCAGCAAATAGTGCCATTGATGTACCATCAAACGGCAAATTTGAGAGTTGGTTTGAATATCCGGTAAGAGTACAACCTCATCATACTGATTATGGAGGTATGGTTTGGCATGGTACTTATTTAACTTGGATGGAAGAAGCAAGGGTGGAATGTTTGCGCTCCATCGGTATTGATTTTGCTGATTTAGTGTTATTAGGCTGTGATTTACCGGTGGTAGAACTTTCAGTACGTTATCACCGTGCAATTCAGTTAGGAATGGCTGTAATTGTCAAAACGCGTATTGCTGAAGTAAGCGGTGTCCGCATGAACTGGGATTATGGAATTGTTTCCACAGATGGACAGCAGTTATACACCACAGCTAAGGTAACATTAGTAGGATTGGATCGCGAAAGAGGTAAGATCATGCGTCAGCTACCTGCAAGTATTAAGGATGCGTTAGAGAAGCTTCCTAGGTTAGAAAAATGATCCGCAATACAGATAGGTTGCTAATAGGTGATATAATCTACTGCGGTGGCGCAATTGTTTGAGCAATTTGCATAATCTGTTGCCAAATATCTTCAGGTGTGATTCCAAAGCCGACATTTAATAAAATTACTATAGCTGCAATTGTTAATGCGTTCTTAAAAGTAGTTTTGAGAACTTTTAACAAGATAACAAAGACTATCCAAGCAAGAATGAGGATGGGAATCATAAATGTTAATTCCTGAATATGTCCTATTTTTAATGGTGAGAGTGAATATTGATGTATGTGTTTAATATTATTTTCCTTGAAAGATGCACAAAACAGTAAGACTGAAAATACTGGCTATATTTTGCTTGCAGGATTGGTAACTCACTGAAAGCCGATAGAAAATAGTCTTGTAGCAGTTGCACGCAGCTTAATAATATTCTTGATCGTATATTTTCGCACTAATTCTTATCTGGGGACTCTACCCTATATCTTCCATATGCTTGTGATCAATCCGTGATATTTGAATCAATATTAGTAATTTTTAAGAATTGACGCTTAAGTATATCTAAATTTTATGACTCAGCCACAATGATTTATAAAGCCAGTGAGGAGGGTTAGCCTAAATAACCGACCTCACTAAGTATTTTGATACTATCGACTTGTAGGGGACAGGGGAATTACCTTGGTAGGAGATTTTAACTGGTGAGCTAATGTTACAACTTCTTGCCTAGCCCATTTATCTGCTGCCAAAATGTCATTTAAAGATGGACTGCTACAGTTATGATTTTGATGGCGATCGCAGACTAATTCGATACATCGGGGAATATCTAAAAATTGAATTTTCTCATCTAAAAATAAAGCCACAACCTGCTCATTGGCAGCATTTAATACAGCTGGCATGGAACCGCCGGCCTTACCAGCAGCATAAGCCAACTGCATACAAGGATACTTCTGATGGTCTGGTTCACGGAAAGTCAAATTACCAGCCTTAACCAAATCTAGCCTTTCCCAGTCCGTGTAGATGCGCTCAGGCCAAGACAAAGCATAAAGTAACGGTAACCGCATATCCGGCCAACCCAGTTGAGCCAAAACCGATGTATCTTGTAACTCAATAAGTGAGTGAATAATACTTTGGGGATGAATGACAATATCAATATCTTGATAATGTAAGCCAAAAAGGAAATGAGCCTCAATTACCTCTAATCCCTTATTCATTAAAGTAGCCGAGTCTACGGTAATTTTCCGCCCCATAGACCAGTTAGGATGCTTCAGAGCATCAGCAACCGTCACATCTGCTAACTTGGCTACATCCCAATCACGGAAAGCCCCACCAGAAGCAGTGAGTAAAATTCGCCGCAAGCCATTCTTGGGGACACCCTGGAGACACTGAAAGATTGCGGAATGCTCAGAATCAGCGGGTAAGAGTTTGACACCGTGTTTTTCTACCAGAGGTAAAACCACCGGACCGCCTGCGATTAAAGTTTCTTTATTTGCTAAAGCAATATCTTTACCAGCTTCAATAGCAGCGATAGTCGGTAATAAACCAGCACAACCCACAATACCCGTCACTACGGTTTCCGCATCACCATAACGGGCAACTTCAATGACTCCAGAAGTACCAGCGAGTAAAATAGGTTGGGGATCAAGGTCTTTAATGGCTGCTTGCAGTTCTGGTAATTTCTCCTGGGCAGAAATCGCCGCTATACTGGGTCGAAACTGGCGAATTTGAGCCGCTAACATCTCTACATTATTTCCAGCAGCCAATCCCACGATCCGAAATTGGTCTGGATACTGAGTGACGATATCTAAAGTTTGAGTACCGATGGAGCCGGTAGAACCCAGAAGGGTAATAGCCTTCATAATTGCTTAAGAATTTACAGACAACTTCTAGTTTGACACTCTCTCGTACCAGATTGTCGGGAATTTTAGTTTTTATCGTTTATACCTGAGAGATTTAAACCGAAATTTTGAGATAATACTTGGGACTATAGCTTAAGTAGTCTTAAGTATTAATTAGCGGAAAAACAGGTAGTTAATTATGAATAAAAATAGTTGGTTGGGACTAGGGAAACAAAGCCTAATTTCACCTGGTGCTATTGGTTGGATGATTGGGGTGGGTACTTTAGTTTTATTTGCAGCTAGTAGTTTAAGACACTTTTTATTTCAATCCACTGCTTTTGATTTAGGTATTTTCGACCAGGCTATTTACTTAATTAGTCAAGGTGAAAACCCTATATCTTCCTTTTTAGGGTTTCATATTATTGGGGATCATGCTGCTGTAATTTTTTATCCTTTAGCTTTGTTATATAAGGTCTACCCCAGCGTTTATTGGTTATTTGTTGTCCAAGCGCTAGCTTTATCTTTAGGTGCTTTACCTACATATCATTTAGGTATGATAGCAGGACTAAAAGAGAGCCAAGCAATTGGTATGGCTGGTGTGTATTTGTTATATCCACTGATATTTAATGCTAACTTATTTGATTTCCACCCGGAAGTTATTGCTGTACCTTTACTGTTGAGTGCAGTGTTGGCGGCGCGTCTGGGAAAAATAACTTGGTTTTGTGTTTGTGCGGTCTTAATTTTAAGCTGTAAAGCAGTGTTATCTTTGACTGTTGCTGCAATGGGACTATGGTTACTGTTTTTTGAGAATCGGCGTTTTGCTGGTGCGATCGCTCTTTTTTTAGGAACAGCTTGGTTTTTAATAGCGACACAGTTAGTGATTCCCTCCTTTAGCGGAGCAGAAGCAGGAGCAGTTGGACGTTACAGTTATTTAGGTAATTCGGTTCTAGAAATTGCTCAAAACTTATTTTTCCAACCATGGCTAATCTTAGTAACACTTTTCTCCCTAGACAATTTAGTGTATTTAGTTTTATTATTTTCGCCAATTATTTGGGGTCTGTCTGCTGCTAGTTTCAAATCATTAATACCAGCTATTCCTTGTATTTTTATCAATCTACTAGCAGACTTTCCCTTACAAAAAGACTTGGTTCACCAATATTCATTACCAGCTTTACCTTTTCTAATATTGGCTGTAATTACTAGTTTGTCTTGGGGTAAGGGATGGATCCAAAATAGACGTGGGATGATTATCTGGTCATTGATAGGATTTCTTTGCTTGGCAAAATTTACTTACTTTGGTGGTAGATATTTAAGTTCTGTAGACAATTTGCAAGCTACCCATGAAGCAGTATCCCAAATAAAGACCAAAGGAGGCGTTTACACAACCTCACAAATTTCCCCACATTTAAGCCATCGACAAATAATGAAGTTTACAGATGGTAATTTTCCCCAGGACTTCAAGATTTTTGACTATATTTTATTAAATGTTCGTCATCCTGGTTGGGGAAGTAATGAAGAGTTTGCCAATTCTCTGGTGAAGGAAATCACTTCTAATCCCGTATTTAAATTAGAGTTTCAGGATCAAGATGTTTACTTATTTAGTAAAAACTTAATTAATTAGTGGTGCGATTAATGTCAATTCTTCAACCTTGCCTATAACTTGAGTCATAGGTACATTAAGATGATATAAACTAGCATTATCTAATAGTAAATAAGATTTTTTTGACCACATTTGTTGTAAAAATTTAACATCTGCGGGAATGACTTGACAATCACAGTAAAAATCTAAACTAGGACGACCATAAGCAAAAGAAGTGTAAATTTTAGTTCCTGGTGCAACATGGGAGCGAATTAATGCAGCTACTGGTTTAACGGGAAAAGCTTCGTTTAACTCCCAAATCCAGGATTTGGAAGTCATTAATAGTACTAAAACTAGATACATCCCGGAAAATAGGACAGGAATAAAACGGCGATCGCGTTGTTGAATCAACCATGCTGCTAAACTTATGCTGATTGCCAAAACTAGACTCATGGCTATTAATACAGGCTGAGGTTCAGCAACAATAAAGTAAATACATCCTCCCACACCTGCTAAAGCAATAATAGTCAAATATATTGACCAAGATTTGTTAATTAAATGCTTAAACTGCCAAACTTGGCTGAGTTTTGCCCCAATTGCCAAAGCTAGGAAAGGATAAACCGGCATAATATACCAAGGTAGTTTGGTTCTCATCACAGAAATACTAAAAAAGTAAACAATTATCCCAATGAGAACTAAACGGGCCCAAGAGGTATGATGTTTTTTGATAGCTAGATATAAACCACCAGGTAAAAATATGAGCCAGGGAAAACCATATTTAATTAACTCGATTAAATAGTACCAAGGCGGACCGCTATTACCTTCTACAGATTTAACAACACGGTTAAAGGTTTGTAGGTGTAAATTTATTTGCAAGAAATTATCCCCATAATATTGCCATTGGGCAAAATACCAAGTTAAAGGTGCTGCTGTTCCGAAAAAAATTCCCGCCCAGAAGTAGGGATTTTTCGACAAAGTTAATTGTTTCTCAGTAATCAAAAATAAACAAGCGATTAACCCCAATAATAAAACAAGCATCCCTTTTGTCAGAGTAATTAACCCCAGACATAAACCAGCACCTAGTGCATATTGCTGATTTTGACGCGATTTTAGTAGAAAAAATAACAATAATAAGAAAAAAGTAATACTGGCGCCATCTAGCATTGCGAGTCGCCCATGACGTACTACAGGCAACATTGTCAGGTAAACTAAGGCTGAAAACAAAGCTGGTAAATTTTGCTGAAAAACCAAACCTCCTACTACATAGAGTATGGGTACTCCCAAGGCAGTTAATACTGCACTAGGTAAACGTGTTGTGAACTCATTCACCCCTCCCAGGGAATAAGTCCAAGCAATCAGTATATGGATGAGAGGCGGTTTATTATGATATGGTTGATCTGCCAAAACTGGGTAAAGCCAAGTCATGGAAGCAAATGGGGCGCGGCAAATTTCACGAGCAACTTGTGCTACAGTACCTTCATCCCAATCTCGTAAGGGTGAGTTTCCCAAAAATATTAGCCAAAGAATCAGAGATCCCAGAAGTAAGGTTATTAGCCATTTTTTCTCTGCAGATCGGCGCATATTTGAAAATTACAAGACAATATTTTTTTAGTTTATCCTGCTCTTGGTTGCTGTGCTGAGTGTAACTAAATTTATTGACAGGGAAGGGTGCAATTAATGTGCAACTTGACAAGGAATGTTAATTGTTCAAGGTTACAAATTGTCTTAGAGGATGTTTTATAAGTTTTCAACAGGTAATTTTTATCTTAGGGAACAGGGAACAGGGAACAGGGAACAGGGAATGGGTAATGGGTAATGGGTAATGGGTAATAGGTAATAGGTAATGGGTAATGGGTAATAGGTAATTGGTAATGGTTAATGGTTAATAGGTAATGGGCAATGGGTAATGGGTAATGGGTAATCTGCAAAGATAACATAAAGTCCCCTCTCCTTGCAAGGGGAGGGTTAGGGAGGGGTCAAACAATAGTTGATACAGTAATCATGACTTGACAAACATCCTCTTAGAAAGGAATCCATAGTTATTGACTTGAAAATTTAACTTTTTATTCCAGAGATACTAATGACAAATCGCTGACGCTAGGCTAGGCTATCAGGAGCAAAATATCAGGTGATTGAAGAGGGGATAAGATTTACTTAAATGTCACAGAAAATTGTGTAAATTGCTATAACAACACTGGAAAAATAATTGATTGCACAACTTAGGTGTTATTGTGAGGGATTGACCAATGTCATGGGGCTGTTTTTATCTAAAACCAGATTTTTTAGGTTATGTTTGCAGCTTTAAAAGCTATGGTCTGATATTTTTGTAATTCCTATGTATCTCTAGCTAAAAATTATGGATACCAATAGAAATATGGGTATTTAGTATTTATAACCAATTCTGTTATGAAAACACCGTCACAACTATAACTGATAGTTCTACCCTTGAAGGAGCTATGAAGTGGCAAAAAGTAAGACTTTTCTGTGGCCGCAAGGAATACTAATTGCATTGCTTTTCTTGAGTGCTAGTTTGAGCATTAGCTTAATGTTATTCATCAAGCCCAATGCATCTGATAGCTCGCGTCGCGTAGCCATTGCTCAGGGCAGACGAAGTATAAATATAAATAATTTACCTGCCGCCAAGGTCGGTACTCAGCAGCGCATTGAGCAGTTAAAAGCGGCGATGCTCAATAGTTGGGCGCAAGAAGCAAACATTAAGGGTGTTACCTCTGGTGCACCAGCACGCTTTCAAGGAGCAACTATTAAGGCGGGGAAAGTGAATCAAGATCAAAAAGTCATTGCTCTGACTTTTGATGATGGCCCTTGGAGGGAAACCACTTCACAAGTGCTGGATATTCTTAAACAAAATAATATTAAAGCTACATTTTTTGTTGTTGGACAGAATGTTAAGAATTATCCTACTCTAGTGCAGAGGGTGATTGCTGAAGGTCACGCCATTGGTAATCATACTTGGCATCATTGGTATCATTATATGAATCCCAATGCAGCAGCCTATGAAGTTAAGCACACAACGGAGATAATTTATCAAGTTACTGGTGTCAAAACAAATTTGTTTAGACCGCCGGGGGGAATTATGCACAATGGACTAGCTGCTTATGCTAGAAATAATCAGTATGCCATTGTTCTGTGGTCGTCGGATTCATTAGACTATTCCCTACCCAGTGTTCCGAACTTGGTCAATAATGTTTTTCGGAACGCACAACCTGGCGGTATTGTGTTGTTGCATGATGGGGGTGGAAATCGTTCCCAAACTGTGCAAGCTTTACCGGAAATTATTAGTAAGTTTCGACAGCAAGGTTATAGTTTTGTGACTATTCCAGAACTTTTAGTGATGGAAGACAAAAATCAAACTTTGCTCGCAAACAAAAAATAATGCTTATGGCTATTGCAAGGTGCTGTATGAGTTGTAGAGACGTTAGTTATTAACGTCTCTACAGTTTTTTAACTGTTGAGAAAAGTTGGGTACCTTGTGGTGAGAACCTAAACTGAACTCAACTGTTTTTCCACAATAGCTTGGGGATTTGCTTCTGGACTCTGGGCTTCAGAAGGTGGTACTAGTTGCCAGAATTTAGGCAAGTATTCTGACCAATTTTGCAGAATCATTTTTGCTTTTGGTGAACCAGTGCGATCGCCATGATTTCTGATTAATTCTTGCAATTGTTTTGCGCCCGCTTCTGTCAGCACTCGCTGGACTTTGACAATTTCTGGATTGACTAACTCCGGGAAAGAATTGTCTTCATCTAGGAAGTATGCTAGTCCGCCAGTCATCCCTGCGCCCACGTTACGTCCTACTTTCCCCAAGACAACAATCACACCACCGGTCATGTACTCACAGCAGTGGTCTCCTGCACCTTCAATAACTGCCATACCTTTGGAGTTGCGTACAGCGAAGCGTTCACCGGCTAAACCGTTGGCGAATAATACCCCACCCGTGGCACCATAAAGGCAGGTGTTACCAACTATGACATTTTGTGATGCTGCGTAGGTAGCATCCGCTGGGGGTTTGATGATGATTTCACCACCGTGCATCCCCTTACCCACATAGTCGTTAGCTTCTCCTGTCAAGGTCAAAATCATCCCAGGGAGGTTAAAAGCACCAAAGCTTTGCCCCACACTACCTTGGAAGTTGAGGTTAATTTGTCCTTCAAAACCACTGTCACCATAGCGAGAAGCGATCGCACCGGCTAACCGTGCTCCCACTGTTCTATCTGTGTTAACTACCGCCAGTGTTTTTGTAGCAGTGGTATTTTGGGCGATCGCCCTTTGAATATCCGGGTCAGCCAGCAATTGGTCATCTAGCACCACACCGTTACTGTGGACTTCTTCATGTAGTAACCAGGTACGGTTATTTTTAGCATCTGGGAGCTGTAGTAAACAATCGAGGTTGAGTGCTTGGGTTTTGCTAACTTTTGCCCTCTCTCGTGTGGTTAACAAATCAGCCCGTCCGACAATTTCTAGTAAAGAGCGGTAACCGAGTCTTGCTAATAAATGGCGAACTTCTTCAGCGATAAAATAGAAGAAATTGACTACATGTTCTGGCATTCCTGTAAACCGCTTGCGAAGTTCTTCTTTTTGAGAAGCAACACCCACAGGACAGTTATTAGTGTGGCAGATGCGCGCCATAATACAACCTTCGGCAATCATGGCGATGGAACCAAAACCAAATTCTTCACCGCCCATCAAAGCGCCCATGACCACATCCCAACCAGATTTTAGCCCACCGTCTACACGCAAAATCACGCGATCGCGCAGGCCATTTTGCATCAATACACGATGTACCTCAGTTAACCCTAGTTCCCAGGGTGACCCTGCGTGTTTAATAGAACTCAGTGGTGAGGCTCCGGTACCACCGTCATGACCAGATATCTGAATAATATCGGCGTTAGCTTTAGCTACACCCGCCGCAATAGTCCCAATACCAATTTCCGCCACCAGCTTTACAGATACCTGTGCTGTGGGGTTAATTTGGTGCAGGTCAAAAATCAGCTGTGCTAAATCTTCAATGGAATAAATATCATGGTGGGGAGGGGGTGAAATCAAGGTTACACCGGGCTTAGAGCGCCTTAACATAGCAATGTAAGGACTAACTTTTGCTCCTGGTAGTTGTCCACCTTCCCCGGGTTTTGCTCCTTGGGCGATTTTGATTTCAATTTGTTGGGCGCTGCTTAAATATCCTGGTGTGACCCCAAAGCGTCCGGATGCTACTTGCTTAATAGCACTAGAAGCTGTGTCACCATTGCGCAAGCCATGCAAATGAGGTAAAGTCGATGATTTACCGGATGGGTCTACGTCATTTAGCACTTTATACCGTACTGGATCTTCCCCACCCTCCCCAGAGTTAGATTTGCCACCAATGCGGTTCATGGCTATAGCCAAAGTCTCATGGGCTTCTCTTGATAAGGCACCTAAAGACATCCCACCAGTACAGAAGCGTTTGACAATCTCACTGACTGATTCTACTTCTTCTAAAGGGATGGGTGCGCGATCGCTTTGGAAGTCCAACAAATCACGCAAAGCTGTTACTGGTCGTCCTTGTAGGTACTGCTTGTAAACTTCGTAGTGGTCATATTGTTTACCATCCACGGCTTTATGGAGCGCCTTAGCCATTTCTGGGTTATTCATATGGTATTCTCCCTTGGGGAAATACTGAACAAAACCCAAATTTTCTAACTTCTTAGCGGTCAGTTCCGGGAACGCTTTGCGATGGAAACAAAGCACTTCTTCTGCTAATTCCTTGACGCTTAACCCACCGATGCGGGAAGTTGTACCACAGAATCCCAAAGCTAATAAATCCCCACCGATACCAATGGCTTCAAAAATTTGCGCCGCTTGATAACTGGACAGTAAGGATATTCCCATTTTTGAGAGAATTTTTAGTAAACCGGAGTTTACCGCTTGGCGATAATTCCCTAAAGCTTCTTCTAGGGTAAGCTTGGTTATTTTACCCCGTTCCATAAAGTTTTGGGTTTTGGGTTTCCACCACCAGTCGCGGACAGTATCCAAAGCTGTGTAAGGACAAACCGCATCAACACCATAGCCAATCAAACAGGCGAAGTGATGTGTACTCCAGCACTGGGCTGTTTTCACAATCAAGGATGTTTTAGTTCGTAGACCTTGCTGTATTAGGTGATGATGTACTGCTCCTACTGCTAGTAAGGGAGGAATGTAAGTATATTCAGCACTAATGCCATTATCCCCTTCTGGGCAATCGCTGAGGATCAAAATCTTTGCTCCAGCCTTGACAGATGCCGCAGCTTGTGCTTTTAAAGACTGTACAGCATCTTTTAATCCTTCTGGTCCTTGGGCGATCGCAAATAAGGTGGATAATTCCGCCGTTGCAAACCCTGATAACCGAATCGCCTCTAGTTCTGTCTCCATCAACACAGGGGATTCTAATTTCAGTTTGCGGGCGTGTTCTGGCTTAACTTCTAATAAGTTTCCCCGTTCTCCGAGTTCCACATTTAAGGACATGACCAACCTCTCCCGCAGGGGGTCAATGGCTGGATTTGTCACTTGAGCAAAACGCTGCTTGAAGTAGTCATACAGTAGGTGGGGTTTTTCTGACAGCACCGCTAAAGGAATATCATCCCCCATGCAGAAGGTCGGTTCTTTACCCTCAGCGGCCATGGGTTGAATTACCATTTCTACATCTTCTGTGGTATAGCCAAAGGCCAATTGATGACGCAGTAGGGTTTGTTCATCGCTTCCTATGGCTACCCCACTGATATTTTGGTGCGTGCTGGAATGACTATTCCCATTGCTGGGAGTTTGATTTACTAGGTGTTTGAGTTCTTGGCGATATTGTTTTAACCATTCTCCATAGGGATGCTGCTGGGCGATGTATTGTTTAATTTCCCAATTTTTGAGGATTTCATGGTTGACCAGATCCACAGCAATCATTTGTCCTGGTCCGAGTCTACCTTTTTCCAGAATATTCGCTTCGGGAATTTCTACTACTCCAGCTTCGGAAGCGACAAGGATGTAATCATCTTTGGTAATTAGATAACGAGCGGGTCTTAATCCGTTACGGTCTAGTGTAGCGCCAACTTTTTCACCATCACTAAATACTAACAGTGCTGGTCCGTCCCATGCTTCTTGCAGTCCGCTGTAATATTCGTAAAAATCGATAATTTCGGGATATTGACGCAAAGAAGGTTGATTTTGGTATGCCTCTGGCACCATAATCATTAAGGCTTCCAAGGGGCTACGTCCTGAACGTACCATTAATTCCAGAACGTTATCTAGGGTGGCTGAGTCGCTGTTGTCGATATGAACTAGGGGCTTAAATTCGTCGGAGCGATCGCCCCATACTGGATGATTCAGGCTAGATTCCCGTGCCATCATCCAGTTAATATTACCCAATAAGGTGTTAATTTCCCCGTTGTGACCCAATAACCGCATGGGTTGAGCCAGAGGCCACTTGGGCATGGTATTAGTGCTAAAGCGGCGATGGTAAACGGCAAAGGCGCTTTTGTAGGCTGGATTCTTTAAATCGAGATAAAATTCTCCCAAGATAGCAGAGCGCACCATGCCTTTATAGACTATTGTCCGATTGGACAACGAGCAAATATAGAATTCTGCGGAAATATGCTGAGTAGCTTTGAAAATTCGCCGGCGGGTAATATATAGTTCTCTTTCTAGTTCATCCCCACTTTTATCTGCTGATCCTAGAAAAACCTGTTCTATCTGGGGTTGATTTTCTCTTGCTTGTATCCCCAGTAAATTAGGTTGCACTGGTACTACTCGCCAACCCAGTACGGTTAATTTTTCTGCTGTCGCTATTTCCTCGACTATACCTCTAATTTTTGCCGCTATTTCGCTACTTTGTGGTAGAAATAACATTCCTACCCCCACATTTTCCCGGGAATAGTCTTTTTCAAATAACTCCCAGGGGATTGCTGTCAATATTCCTGCACCATCACCAGAATCTTGGTCAGCGCTACAACCACCGCGGTGTTCTAAACAGGTTAAAGCATCTAAAGCTTTTGTCACAATTTCGTGACTGGCATAATTGCGGCGATGAGCAATAAAACCTACACCACAAGCATCTCGTTCTTCTACTAACCACCTTGGTCCATCTAATGGTTTGATTTGAATATCTGAAATTTTCTGTGTTTGTGATTGATGCATCGCTTTATCTTTCATAGACTGCTCTTGAGATGGTTAGTCACAAATGTTGCCAATATTTGTGAGAAGAATATGCCTTACGCTACGCTAGCGTAGCGTAAGCAATTACCCTAGTCTTTGACGTAGTCCCGACCTAGCGGAATCAAGCTTAGACTGTGGGAAAAATCGTTTTACCTGGAAAATATATAAATCACCGAAATTTAGAGAAAATTTTTCACTTCGGTTTTTTCTTGTTTAACCTTTTGCAAATACCTGCGGTTTTTTTTATACTTTTGGTTGATATTCTCAAGCTATTTTTTGGTTCAAGTTTCTATTCCCAGATGAAAAAAAATAGAGTTCAAGTAAAACTTTTTTGGCTTACCCGTAACAGAACTTAGTTTTCAAGTGCGGAATAATCCTGATTCATCCCCAAAATCAGCGTATTATACAACATACACATTTGACAATTACTCCAAATATCTGTTGTTGTATATATTTCATTGTTTGATGATGATTTGATCCATCTTGCTAGAAGACAGACCTCACTCAAATAGCAACCATCCGTGAATATTAGATATTTTCACTGGCTTTGCAGCAGCCAAACTAGTTTTTTATACAGCTTGACTGAATACAGTGATGGTTAAAACACTCAGTAATAGTGTTTTTAATGGTGTGATGACTTTTTAAGTTTACAAGAGATAGATAGCCAATTTATATATTATCACATTTATGCAAAAATTCAATCACTATTTCTTAAGATTCCTGTGAAACTTACTGTGCTGCAAGTAGTCTATGCCTAAGCCACCTAAGCTATCAATAATATTGAGGTAAAAATGTCACATCATACTAAAAAACATTATTGTGCTCTCACCAAGAGCAGTAATCAAAGGTGGCTATGGCTAGTCCACGCCAGCTATCGGTTGCCTTCGAGGATGTTGCGGTCTATAGCACCAACAGCAGTAGTAATTATTATATTCTGCTTATGTACTAAATGGTCTAGTAGAGCTGAGGAATCCTGGATTGATACCAGCCTGGTGACGCAAAACACACCTTGCTGCACATCCACCGGTGGGGTGTTAGCGTCTGGTAACCAAATTATCCTCAATGGTCGTACCTTACCAGGGGCTTGGTTACAGGAGAGAGGAACAGATGGGCGAGTGAAAACTTTTTTGAGTGACGGTGCTCTAAGGCAGATCGTTGGAGTTGATTTTTTGAGCAGCAACAGTGTTGCTAGTCAACCAATAGAATGGTTCTCATCAAACCAGGAACCATCGGTTTTAGCTACCAGGCTGCTGCAAGGCTATCGCTATATGGATATTACTGATTTTACTCAAACAGTAGGTTGGGTATTACAAGCTAATGGTAATGTTATGGCGATCGCCACGCCAAAAGCTCAAATAAAAAATATTCGTCAAAGTCAACAATCTATCGCTACGCCACGCAAGCTCTCAGGGGTTAGTCTTCCTCCCTTTCATTCAGCTCGCATTGTCTTAGATTTAGATCGTCCATCACCTTGGCAAGTCTCCCCAGGGGGAACTATATCCACTGAAACAGAAGCAGAATCCACAGCACCACCCAATAGAGAGTGGGTAGTGGCTCTAGATGCGATCGCCGATGCTGCTTTAAGCCAACGCTATGCTCCATCAACATCACCAACCCCGGCAAATCCTCATGGGGGTAAGGTGGACAGATCAATAGTGAGAAAATTAGAGGTAGTTAACAATCGCACAATTATTAGTCTGAGTGTACCCTTTGGTATGGCTCCCCAGATCATGACCTTAGCAAACCCCAACCGCCTGGTCATTGATCTTCGTCCCGATGCCTTGGTACAACGAGATATTAACTGGGCTACAGGATTGCGCTGGCGACAGCAATTTGTCAGTTTAGGTACAGAACGCTTTCCCGTGGTTTGGTTAGATATTAATCCCCGTCAAACTGGCTTACGTTTACAACCCATTGGGACTAACACCAGCAGTCAAACCGGTACAGCACCACTCATCCAAATGGCAGAGCAGTCTTCAGCTGTGGCCGCAATTAATGCTGGTTATTTTAACCGCAATAATCGATTACCTTTGGGGGCAATTCGTCGGGGTGGTCAGTGGCTATCAGGCCCAATTCTTAATCGGGGGGCGATCGCCTGGAATGACTCCGGGGAGTTTTACTTCGGTCGTCTCACTTTAGAAGAAACGTTAATCATTGACAATAATCAAAAGTTGCCGATTCTATTTTTAAATAGTGGTTATGTACAGAGTGGTATTGCTCGTTACACCAACATATGGGGAACTAGCTACACCCCCCTAACGGATAACGAAATCATTGTTATTGTCCAACAAAACCGAGTCACAAATCAGCTACCAGGTGGTAAGGCTGGTGAAACAACATTTACCATTCCTCAAGACGGCTACCTACTAACCTTACGTGCCAATGCTAATAGTGGTAAATCATCGTATTTAGGGGCATCACAATTAACTATTGGTACACCAGTTAGCATTACCAGCACAACAAATTCCCCCAACTTTAACCGCTATCCCCACATTATGGGGGCAGGTCCCCTATTAGTACAAAATAATCAAATTGTCCTGGATGCTGCTAGGGAAAAGTTCAGTCCAGCCTTTATTAGACAAAAAGCTGCTCGTAGTGGTATTTGCACAACAGCAAGCGGATCAGTAATCATTGCTGCTGTACACAATCGTGCTGGTGGACTAGGCCCCACCCTAGCCGAACACGCCCAATTAATGAAGAATATTGGTTGTGTGAACGCTCTGAATTTAGACGGTGGGAGTTCTACTGGTCTTTATCTGGGAGGACAACTACTCGACCGTTCGAGTAATACTGCTGCACGTGTCCACAACGGTATTGGGGTTTTCTTAGAACAAGAGTAGGGAGTAGGAAGCTAAGGGGGGAGGATTCTAGGTTTGCAATGATTAACGCAGTCGGGCTCATGTTTTTTAAGCTCAGGTCATCGTCACTCTTGTGGTGTGAAGAGTTGGTATAGAAGTTTTGGTTGAAGGACTTATTTTTGCACGCTCCTGTTTTAATTTTGTTATGTTTAGCAAGGTGCAAATCTCAAGGATCAGTTTTACCCTTCATCCAACGATTAATAACGGTTTGTTTGTAGACCAACTGAGGTAACTATGGCGCAATTTCCAGAAACCACACAAACTAATAATCTATCTCTACCCGTGTCCATCTCTAATAAAGGGATTGCTGCAACCGAGCTGCGCCCTTGGGGTTCTTTTACAGTGTTGGAGGAAGGGCGGGGATATAAAATTAAACGCATAGAGGTCAAACCGGGACACCGTCTCAGTCTGCAAATGCACCATCACCGCAGTGAGCACTGGATTGTTGTTTCTGGTACTGCTAGGGTTCTTTGTGGAGATAAGGAGGTGCTACTGAGGAACAATGAGTCAACCTATGTACCCCAATGTACATCCCACCGTCTGGAAAATCCGGGAGTGATTCCTTTGGTGTTAATTGAAGTCCAAAATGGTGAATATTTAGGCGAGGATGATATTATTCGCTATCAAGACGACTATGCTCGTAATGATGGTTAAAACTGCCACAACTGCAAAAGCTGTAAGTATAGTATACCCAGTATTTTGCTCATACCTCAGTCTCGATTAGACTGAGATTAGTCCCCGTTTGGCGGGGACTAATCTTTTCAGTGATATACACAGGATGTTAATATTAATTCACGAATTAAGAAAACATACACCAGTAGCACTGCCCAGTCACCTATATGCTGATTTTAGCCCAGTAAAAAATCAAAACCAAATTTTTTATAATCGTGATTTTTAGACTTCAACTGTCTGTAATATTTTAAAATGGGGTTTTTTATTGTCGATAACTTAGCCTGGCGGAAGCCATAACTAATTCCATGATTCATCTGAGTCCAGCCGCAATCAGTGAAATTGGGCGATTACAGTTAAAACAGCAGCCAAATTCTTTATTCAGATTGGCAATTAAGGTAGGGGGCTGTTCAGGTTGGTTTTATGATATGTCTTTTGACCAAAATGTCACGATGAACGATCGCGTTTTTGACGTGAGCGGTATTCAGGTTCTCATAGATCATGAAAGCCTGAATTATTTAAATGGGTTGGCATTAGATTATTCAGAAGATTTAATGGGTGGTGGTTTTCGCTTCCACAATCCTCAGTCCATAGCCACCTGTGGCTGTGGTATGTCCTTCTCCATGATTACGCCCATATCTGTTTAAATAAAAAAATATCAGTTTGACATAGAACCCCAAAAAAAGATATAATCAGGATTTGTTAAAAGTTAGACCTCTAAGCAGCTTTACGCGCTGTAACTCATGCCAACAATACAGCAACTCATACGTACCGAACGCGAAAAAGCGCGTCAGAAAACTAAGTCTCCAGCTCTAAAGCAATGCCCACAACGTCGGGGTGTTTGTACAAGGGTATATACAACTACACCGAAAAAGCCCAACTCTGCTCTACGTAAAGTAGCAAGGGTAAGATTGACATCAGGATTTGAGGTCACAGCCTATATTCCAGGTATCGGTCATAACTTGCAAGAACATTCAGTAGTAATGATCCGTGGCGGTCGTGTGAAAGACTTACCAGGTGTGAGATATCACATTATCCGTGGAACATTAGATACAGCTGGAGTTAAAGACCGTAAGCAAGGGCGTTCCAAGTACGGAACCAAGCTCCCGAAAGGAACGAAGAAATAGGAAATAGGCAATTAATCGTCGAGGATGAATCATCATCCTATAGGTTGAAAGGGTGCGATAGCTAAATAGTGGTGATTTATGTTGCCACAAAGTCTTGCTAAACCCTGTATTAAGCAGTGAAAATTAGGTAATTTAAACCATTATCCTGCCAAGCGATTGGCTATACCCTAAGCCGCGCTACCCTATCGCCAGTGCCGTAGGCAATTGCAGCGGTTGCATCTAAAATATTAAAGTTTATGATGTCGTCGCCTAATCTGGCGTGGAGAAAAAAAAGACAAAGTTAAAACGGCGGCTTTACCCGCCCATATACCTAGTGTCTGATAGCATATAATTTCGTTGCCAAATCCGAAGTAAAGGTGAAGTATGTCTCGTCGTGGTGTTATTCAAAGGCGTCCAGTTCCGCCTGATTCCGTATATAACAGTCGCCTGGTCAGCATGATAATCCGGCGGGTGATGCGTCATGGAAAGAAATCACTGGCTGCTAGGCTGGTTTATGATGCCATGAAAACTATTGAAGATCGCACCGGCGCTCCGCCACTGGAAACTTTTGAAAGAGCAGTCCGCAACGCCACGCCTTTGGTAGAAGTAAAAGCGCGTCGAGTAGGCGGAGCCACCTATCAAGTACCGATGGAAGTACGTTCAGACAGGGGTACAACCCTAGCTTTGCGCTGGCTAGTTAAATTTTCCAGGTCTAGACCCGGACGCACAATGGCAAGTAAATTAGCTAATGAGTTAATGGATGCTGCCAACGAGACCGGGAATGCAATTCGCAAACGGGAAGAAACACACCGGATGGCAGAAGCTAACAAGGCTTTTGCACACTATCGTTACTAAGAAAAGTAGGGGTATATCGTGGATATAACAGCGGTATATCGCCTACGCACAAAAAAAATACGGTTTTCCGTAGAAGTATAGAACCTTAACAAAGAGTAATATACAAGATATCATGAGACAAAAACTATAATAGGAGGCTACTGTGGCACGTACGATCCCGCTAGAGAGAGTACGCAATATCGGTATTGCGGCGCATATAGATGCGGGCAAGACAACGACAACCGAAAGAATATTGTTTTACTCTGGCATAATTCATAAAATTGGCGAGGTTCATGAAGGAACAGCCGTGACAGACTGGATGGCGCAGGAGCGTGAACGGGGAATTACCATCACTGCTGCTGCTATCAGTACCAGTTGGAAAGATCATCAAATTAACATTATCGATACTCCCGGACACGTTGACTTCACAATCGAAGTAGAACGTTCTATGCGGGTGTTGGATGGTGTAATCGCGGTGTTTTGTTCTGTGGGCGGCGTGCAACCGCAGTCGGAAACAGTTTGGCGACAAGCAGACCGCTACAAAGTCCCCCGCATAGCTTTCATAAACAAAATGGATCGCACAGGGGCGAACTTTTACAGAGTTCACGAACAAATGCGCGATCGCCTGCGGACTAATGCCATTGCCATTCAACTACCAATTGGTAGTGAAAATGACTTGAGAGGAATCGTTGATCTGGTACGCCAGCGTGCCTATATTTACAACAACGACGAGGGAACAGATATCGAAGAAACAGATATCCCCGCCGAAATGCAAGAGCAGGTAGAAGAGTACCGCACCAAGCTGGTAGAAGCTGTAGCAGAAACCAATGACACTCTGATGAGTAAGTACTTCGAGGGAGAAGAACTTACAGAAGATGAAATTCGTGGTGCGCTGCGTCAAGGGACAATTGCGGGTACGATTGTGCCAGTACTGTGCGGCTCGGCATTTAAAAACAAAGGTGTGCAGTTGATGCTGGATGCAGTGGTAGATTATCTACCAGCACCAACGGAAGTACCAGCTATCCAAGGTACATTACCTACAGGTGAGGTGGTTGAGCGTAGAGCTGATGACCAAGAACCTCTATCAGCTCTGGCCTTTAAGATTATGGCTGATCCCTACGGTCGTCTCACCTTTGTTCGGGTTTATTCTGGTGTTCTGAAGAAAGGTAGTTATGTTCTCAACGCTACCAAGAACAAGAAAGAGCGGATTTCCCGTCTGGTGATTCTCAAAGCAGATGAACGCCTAGATGTGGATGAAATGCGGGCTGGGGATTTGGGAGCCGCATTGGGATTAAAAGAGACCTTGACGGGTGATACCATAACTGATGAGGGATCACCAGTAATTCTGGAATCTCTATTCATTCCTGAGCCGGTAATCTCGGTAGCGGTTGAACCCAAAACCAAGAACGACATGGACAAGCTCTCTAAAGCTCTGCAATCTCTGTCTGAAGAGGACCCCACTTTCCGTGTCAGTGTAGATCCAGAAACCAACCAAACCGTAATCGCGGGAATGGGAGAACTACACCTGGAAATTCTGGTGGACAGGATGTTACGTGAATTCAAAGTAGAAGCGAATGTCGGCGCGCCGCAGGTAGCTTACCGCGAAACGATTCGGAAATCAGTCTCCAAAATTGAAGGGAAATTCATTCGCCAAAGTGGTGGTAAAGGTCAATATGGTCACGTTGTGATCGATTTGGAACCAGGCGAACCGGGTACGGGCTTTGAATTTGTTTCTAAAATTGTGGGTGGTGTCGTACCAAAAGAATACGTCGGACCAGCAGAACAAGGAATGAAAGAAAGCTGCGAATCCGGTGTATTAGCAGGATATCCACTAATTGATGTGAAAGCAACTCTGGTGGATGGGTCATACCACGATGTAGACTCTTCAGAAATGGCTTTCAAAATTGCTGGCTCAATGGCAATGAAAGAGGCAGTATTGAAGGCTTCTCCTGTACTATTAGAACCTATGATGAAAGTTGAGGTTGAAGTACCCGAAAACTTCCTTGGGGATGTGATGGGCGACCTTAACTCTCGTCGTGGACAAATTGAAGGTATGGGATCTGATGATGGTTTAGCCAAGGTAACTGCTAAAGTCCCATTGGCAGAAATGTTTGGCTACGCTACTGATATCCGCTCGAAGACCCAAGGTCGGGGTATCTTCTCGATGGAATTTAGCCACTACGAAGAAGTACCTCGCAACGTGGCTGAAGCAATCATAGCGAAAAGCAAAGGGAACGCTTAATTAAAAAAGGAAACGAGCATTCATGGCACGCGCAAAGTTTGAAAGGACTAAACCCCACGTTAATATCGGTACAGTTGGTCACGTTGATCATGGTAAAACTACTTTAACAGCAGCCATTACTATGACTCTGGCTGCGCTGGGTCAAGCTACAGGTAAAGGCTACGATCAAATTGATAATGCCCCAGAAGAAAAGGCACGGGGGATTACCATCAATACCGCTCACGTTGAGTATGAAACCGGCGATCGGCACTATGCTCACGTAGATTGCCCAGGACACGCTGATTATGTGAAAAACATGATCACTGGTGCGGCTCAAATGGATGGTGGTATTCTCGTAGTTTCCGCCGCAGATGGCCCCATGCCCCAAACCCGTGAACACATCCTACTCGCAAAGCAGGTAGGTGTGCCCAGTCTGGTTGTGTTCCTGAACAAGGAAGACATGGTAGATGACCCAGAACTATTAGAGCTGGTAGAATTAGAAGTCCGTGAGCTATTATCTAGCTACGATTTCCCCGGTGACGACATCCCCATTATATCGGGATCCGGTCTCAAAGCATTGGAAAAAATGACTGCCAACCCCAAAACTCAACGGGGTGAAGATGAGTGGGTAGACAAAATCTACGCCCTCATGGAAGCAGTAGATTCCTACATTCCTACTCCCGACCGTGCTGTAGATAAACCCTTCCTGATGGCAGTGGAAGACGTATTCTCGATCACAGGCCGTGGTACTGTGGCCACTGGTCGGATTGAGCGTGGTAAGGTTAAGGTCGGTGATGTGGTTGAACTAGTGGGCATTAGAGACACTCGCAACACCACGGTGACTGGGATCGAGATGTTTAAGAAGAGTCTCGAAGAAGGTATGGCTGGTGATAACGCCGGTGTGCTCCTGCGCGGTATCCAAAAAACTGACATCGAGCGCGGTATGGTAATTGCCAAACCAGGTTCTATTACTCCTCACACTCAATTTGAAGGTGAAGTATACGTCTTGACAGAGAAAGAAGGCGGACGGAAAACCCCATTTTTCTCGGGCTATCGTCCTCAGTTTTACGTACGGACAACTGATGTAACCGGCACCATCAAATCCTTTACTTCTGATGATGGTAGCGAGGCAGAAATGGTGATGCCCGGCGATCGCATTAAAATGACAGTGGAATTGATCAACCCCATTGCTATTGAGCAAGGAATGCGCTTCGCAATTCGTGAAGGTGGACGCACTATTGGTGCCGGTGTCGTCTCCAAAATTCTGAAGTAACACCTTTTTGTTCTATAAGCAAGGAGCGCTGGTAGATAATCTATCGGTGCTCCTTTATCTTCCTTCTTTGATTGCTTGTTCAAGTAATCAGCTATGCTGCGGCTAATCTCAGCAGAAGGGGAATTGTGACAGTCTCACCCCAAAGCCTTGGCCACGGTGGGCATAAAAAGTCACTATCCCCGATAATTCTCAGAAAAATCATCATCATTCATCAGAACCTAGAAAATTAAAGATGGCAACTCTACAGCAGCAGAAAATTAGAATTCGTTTACAGGCTTTTGACCGTCGCTTATTGGACACATCTTGCGAGAAGATTGTAGACACGGCTAACAGAACTAACGCTACAGCTATAGGCCCAATTCCTTTACCAACAAAACGTAAAATCTACTGTGTGCTGCGATCGCCTCACGTAGATAAAGATGCCCGGGAACACTTTGAAACCCGCACCCATCGCCGGATTATTGACATTTATCAACCTTCTTCCAAAACTATTGATGCCCTGATGAAGCTAGATTTACCTTCTGGTGTGGACATTGAAGTAAAACTATAAGGTTAATGCTGTAATATTTACCCAGCCCTGAAGAAATTTATCTCAGGGCTTTTTATCAGCTGGGAAACAAATGATAGAATATCAGAAAAGTACGGGGAAAGCAGAGAAGAATAAATTTCACAATTAATTTTATACAAAGGTAACAATGACATCCTCTTCTAAAATTGCAGTTCGCGAACTACCTCTGTTCCCGTTACCCGAAGTAGTTCTATTCCCTAGTAGACCATTACCCCTACACATCTTTGAATTCCGCTACCGAATCATGATGAATACGATTTTGGAGAGCGATCGCCGATTCGGTGTGTTAATGGTCGATCCAGTTGACGGTACAATCGCTAATATTGGTTGCTGTGCAGAAATCATTCATTACCAACGGCTGCCAGATGACCGCATGAAAATGTTAACTTTGGGACAGCAAAGGTTCCGTGTTTTAGAATACGTCCGCGAAAAGCCTTACCGTGTTGGGTTAGTAGAATGGTTAGAAGATCAGCCGCCAACTCAAGATTTACGCCCCTTAGCCGCAGATGTCGAACAACTCTTACGAGATGTAGTTCGTCTCTCAGCCAAATTAACTGAGCAAAATATGGAACTACCAGAGGAATTACCCGACCTACCTACAGAACTTTCTTACTGGGTAGCAAGTAATCTCTATGGTGTGCCATCAGAGCAACAAGCATTGTTAGAAACACAAGATACCTTACTTCGCTTGGAAAGAGAAGCAGAAATTTTGACTTCTACTCGGAATCATTTAGCAGCCCGCGCCGTCCTCAAAGATACTTTCAATAATTCGTAATATAGCATTTCCCATGCTCGTGAGGTACAAATTTTTTTAGTTTGAGGGAACAGGGAACAGGGAACAGCGAATAGGGAATAGGGAATAGGGAATTGGTGTGTACTTCATGAGCCTGAAAAAGGCTATATTTCCTTTTTCCCAGGGGAAGGCTATGTGATAACTTGCGTGGCGTAGCCATAGGTAATTCGTAATTCGTATTTTTTGAATTACGAATTACAACCCAGTTTTTATAGGTAGAATATTATAGCTGCCAAAAATCTTCAAGATTTCTGTATGCTCAGTTAACTGCGCTAAAGCGCATCGCATTTGCTCTTCGTGCACATCTGCTTCTAAATCAATAAAAAACAAATATTCTCCTAGCGATCGCTTCGTTGGTCGCGATTCAATACGACTAAGATTAATCCCTAACCCAGCAAATACCTGTAGTGGTTTAAGTAGCGTTCCCGGCAAATTCGCTGGGACAGTGAAAGCCAAGGAAGTGTAATGAGCACTTCCTGATATAGCCACTAAATCTTCCACCCATTGACTCACCACCCAAAAGCGAGTGCAGTTGTCGGGGTAGTCATTAATATTACTAGCCAATATAGGCAATTTATAGAGTTCGGCGGCTCTACTGGATGCGATCGCAGCCGCGGTTAAATCTCCATCCAGTCGCTGTAGGGATTCGGTAGTCGAATTACTCGCTATTAACTGCACAGTTGGGAGAAACTGCCCTAACCATCCTTGACATTGTGCTAAAGCTTGTGGGTGAGAATAAACAGTTTGAATAGTATCTAAACTACCGGCACAAGAAATTAAAGCATGAGCAATCGGCATCACCAAAGCCAACTGAACTCGTAAACTATCCAACTGCCATAGTGTATCCATTGTCATAGTTACACTGCCTTCAATAGAATTTTCTACCGGTACAACAGCTAACAGAGTTTCTCCAGACGCAACAGCGTTGAGTGATTGGGAAATGCTCGAATATGGACACAACATAGCTTGATTACCTGTTTTTTTTGCCAGCCAGTTAGCATAAAAAGCAGTTACTTGTTCTGCGTAAGTGCCAGGAGGTCCTAAATGAGCAATAGATATAGTCACAGACTTTAGTCCTAAATTATTTATCTAAACTAGAGGCCTATTGTAATAGGACTCCATCATGGAGCATGGTTGAGCCGAGGTTATGACTGTATGATAGGTAAAAATAGTCTTTTGTGAACAGCTTTTAAATAGAGTTCAATCCAATTTTCTCAAGTTTTCTCCCAGTCAATTGGAATCGGCTCCTATAATGTTTCAACGAATAGAAAAAAATAAAATTATAATTTAATTAAAAACAGAAGTATTCAACAATTATTGCTTTTAATTCATGGCTACCCAGTTTACCGCCTGCCAAACAGTAAGAATTAATGTACCACCACAACCCATCCCTATCCAACATTACCTGCGTCAGCCCCAACGTCTAGTCAACGCACTCACAGATAATAGTCGCATACAGCAACTTTCAGAAGAAATATTTCGCTTAAAAATGCGTCCATTAACCTTCATGTCACTGAGTATTCAACCCACTGTAGACCTGAAAGTTTGGGCAGAATCACATGGAACCATTCAGGTGCGATCGGTAAATAGTCAAATTCTGGGCTTTGAGTACATCAACCAGCGTTGGTCATTAAATTTACAAGGGTATTTATCACCCCAAGAAAACAACAACATCACCAGCCTCCAAGGAAAAGCCGACCTAAAAGTAGAAGTAGATATCCCTGCCCCATTTTGCTTCACACCTCAGCCCATCCTAGAAGCCACAGGTAATGGTTTACTCAAAAGTATACTGATGACCATAAAACAACGCCTACAGCATCAACTCCTAGCCGATTACCACCACTGGGCAACATCACAGGGTATGGAACCTCTCCTAATTGACAACACTAGCGCTGATTGCAATCAGCGCAGTGCCAAAGGCAATTGCAGTCCTGGCGAAATCCCTATTCTCAACCCAGATTAACTCACTCCCTTATATAAAACCTATCTCAACCTAGACCAAGGGGATTATTTAAGAACTAGCAAGCTAGCCGTAGCTTGTATGGTTAAAGTCCAACGCCTTGAGCTTCAGTTAAGTGATCGCTCACTTGACAACCACGAAAAGATTTGCGATGCAGTCGTGATGGACCATACTGTTGGAGAGCCAGCAAATGCTTTTGGCTACCATAGCCCTTATTCTTCTCCAAATTATATAAAGGATACTTTGATGCCAAACGGATGAGCAGCGAGTCACGCCAAACCTTAGCGACAATACTAGCAGCTGCAATACTCACATGAGTTTCGTCACCCTTAACGATAGTTTGTTGAGGCACCAACAAATCTTTAATCAGCTGGTTACCATCAACTAAACATAGTTGAGGCTGTACATTCAGTTTCAGCACAGCCCGCTTCATAGCTAACAGAGTTGCCTGCAAAATATTTAGTTCATCAATCTCAGTACTGGAAGCCACCCCAATAGTCCAGTCCGTCGCCAATTCACAAATTTGCCCTGCTAGTGTAATTCTCCGAGAACTGGAAAGTTTTTTACTATCCTTAATACCAGCAGCCATGAGTTTTGGCAAGGCACAACCAGGCAAAATCACAGCTGCTGCCACCACAGGACCAAACAAAGCACCTCGCCCCACCTCATCTATACCCGCCACCAAGTCACAAGAGAAAGGTAAAGGGGAAGGTGAAAAAGGGAGACCCGCCTCACCCGAATTCAAGAATCCGGGATGTGAAATTGTTTCTTCTGTCTCCATAACAGAATTAATTGTCCTCACCCGTAGAAGAGTTAGACTCTAGGGCAGAAGAACGACGGCGGCGGCGACGGTTACCAGTAGAGATTTTGTCGACCGGCGTAACGGCAGGTGTCACTTCCAAATCCATAGGCAAGCTATGAGTAGTAGCTTCTGGAGTTTCAACTACGCTCTCTATGATTATGGTTTCTTCTTGGGGTTCAAAACCATACTCCCTATCCAGGACATTAGGGGTTTTATCTTCTGGTAGCGACAACTGATTATTGGGTTCATCCTGTGACTCAAAAATCAAATTGTGATTTTTTGTGACATTAGTGTCTAATTGTCCTGGTGCAATAATATTAATAATTACTGACTTGGGACTTTTACCCTGAGATTCCTCATCCAACTTCAATAAAGGAGAAACCCCCATCAAAGCGAACACATCTTGTTCTTGGGGACTCATTTCCACAGTTTTAAATTCCGGTGGTTCTACCACTGGTTTAATTGGATCGAGCTTCTCCCTGGTAGCCCGCCCAGTTCTCTCTTGCCAACCGGATTTAGTTAAGGAGGGAGAGGGAATTTCTGGAGTAGACCTTTGGGTATCAATGTCTAAGTCTATATCTAAATCATTGTCAAAACCTACCTCACCAGGAATCACCCCACTGATGTCTCCACCTCGACTCGACAGAGAGTCTAGGCTACGTATATCATCCTTAGTATTAACTCCATTAAGACCAAATCTACCATGGCTGCTCTTACGAACACGACGCTTTACGTCCCGTGGTTCTTGATAGCTAGGATGATTAATGGGGGTATCAATAATATCCCCAAACCCCTCGTCAAAAGACTCATAACCTCGCGCCTTTACTGCCTGTATCCTTGGTGTTTGAACTCTCCCCACGCTATCGTTATTAGGAAAAGAGACCTTAGACTGAGTGGATCCGAAATCCGAACGCTCTGGTATTTCAGCAGTGGTTGGCAGTCGGGTTTCTGTATCTCCTGGCAAACGCACAGTATGCCCCAACCCGCCACAAGTGGGGCAAGTATGACCAAATAATTCATAAATATTTTGACCTTGGCGTTTACGGGTCAGTTCTACTAGTCCTAACTCCGTGAGTTGGGCAATCTGAGGACGAGCTTTGTCTGCCTTGAGTGCTTTATTAAAGTGTTCTAAAACTTGTAATTGGTCGCGCCGCGATTCCATATCAATGAAGTCAACCACAATTACCCCGGCAATATTTCGCAGCCGTAACTGACGAGCGATTTCCGTAGCAGCTTCACAGTTGGTCCACAACACTGTTTCCCTCGCCGTTGCGGATCTCGTGAAGGAACCAGAGTTAACATCTACTACTGTTAATGCTTCTGTTGGTTCAATGATAATATAGCCGCCAGAGGGTAAGTCTACTCTCGGTTTGAGGGCTTCTCTAATTGCGGCACTAATGCGGAAATATTCTAAAATTGGCGAGCGATCGCGGTGATGGTCGAACAATACGCCCTGGGGTGTTTGACCTCCACTCCAATTCTGCAAATACTGTTTTACTCTTTTCAATCCGGTGCTGGAATCCACCACAATCCGATTCACATCGGCACCGTACATATCTCTGAGTACCCGCTGGATAAAGTCATCATCCCGATTCAGTAGCGCCGGGGCGCGGGTAGAATGTGCTTCTTGCTGAATGGCTTCCCATTGCTTTTGCAACAGTTCCAAATCCTCAATAATAGCCTCTTCTGGTTTGCCTTCTGCTTCTGTACGCACCAGTAAACCCATTCCCGCCGGTTTAATCAAAATTGCTAGCGCACGCAAGCGGTTGCGCTCACTTTCACTTTTAATGCGTCGAGATAAGTTTACCCCCCGACCGTAGGGCATGAGAACTACATAGCGTCCCGGTGATGTGATGTTACCTGTGAGCCTGGGACCTTTCGTCCCTGTTGGCTCCTTCATCACTTGTACCAAAACTTTTTGTTGTGGTGCTAATAGTTCTGTAATTGCTGCTGCCGTACGCTTTAGCTTCAATGGACCCAAGTCGGTCACATGAATAAATCCGTTACGCTCTGGATCTCCGATATTGACAAAAGCCGCATCTATTCCTGGTAAAACATTTTCTACTACACCTAAGTAGATATCACCAATTTGGTGATGACCAGTGGCGACTACGAGTTCTTGTATTTGATCTTCAGAAAAGACAGCAGCAATTTGATGCTGTTCTGCTATGATAATTTGCTTTGGCATTCAATTTCCTCAAAAATTGGCAGCGCCAACGAGAAGCTTAGAGGAACACGCGTGCCTTTCGCCCCTGCCAGCTCCAAAAGGCGCTGCTGATCATCAAAATTGTGACTTCTTTGCTCAAAATTAAAGGGAGCATCGGACTAAAGAGTTGCGTTTACACGCGGTGATTATTTTCCAACGGCTGCATATTATTTAACCAAAGTTAACATTGAAAAATCAGGGCAACCCTCTATGGGTGATTTTTGATGCTATACCACTGGTAGCTAGAGATTAGGCATTTAGCACTTGTTTAGAAAATATAGAGGAAGAGTTGGCCACGGCAGCCCATTTTTTAAGTTACTAGTTCACAAGTTAGCTCTAGGGATAGTGGCTTCTACAAGACAAGTCTCACAACTACTTCTACAGCAGCTCCAGCAGCATTCGGCTGATAGCTTGTGTGGCGTAGCCATTCGCTTATGTCCTAGGAAGAGCGGCAAGCTGTCTTCATTACCAAGTCTTTGGATACAATTCTAGAAGTCACAATCTTATATGCTTACACAGAAGCCTGAACGCAAGTTTTAGCTAAGTACACGCTCCCATAGCTTTGCCTGGCATAGCTATAGATAGCTTTTCCTCCCTGCTTACTAGGGGAGTGAACTAGTCCATTGAATGGCCACGCAGTGAAAATTCTCTTGCTCTGATTCTAACGCAACCGAGGGAATTAATTGCCATTATGTCCTATGTCAGACTTGGCTAGGGTCACGCTCCGCCATCAGCGCAGCTATGCCCTAGGTTTTAAGTCCTTGAGGGAGGCTCTAAATAAACCATTGCTTATTAGGGATTATACACCTAAAACTAGCTGGTTGCGGTGGATGTGCAGCAATTGAAATTCTTCGAGCGATACTATTTCCAGCATAGACAGTATTTGTTCGGGACGCAAGACCACACCATCATGGCGACAACTTCCTAGATAATGCATAACAGCTGTAGACTCTGCTGTACTGGTTTCAGTTTCTACTAATTCCAGTTCAAACAAGCGGGAGCGCAGATTTACTAATTCCTTCTTCCCTGATTTGCTAGTTTTCTCCCACCATAGATCATTTTTGGCTTTGATGGCATCAATCCATTCTTGCCATTGTGTTGCTGTTACTGATCTGGAGGTTGCTAGCTTAATTACATAAGCCGCAGCCTCAATGACTTGGTTAGCTGCGGTGGCTTTCAAGTCTATACTAGCAACTTTATATATGGGGATGTCCCCGGGCAGTTCCTGAACTAGTTGCTGTCGGAAATTCTCAACTTCCACTGGCTGGGTTAACTCAAAATCTACAATTTCTCCACTGCTGGTGGCCCCAAGAGCTAAAGCGCTGGCGATCGCAATCCGGGGACCCGGATGAAATCCACCGGTAAAGGCAATGGGTATACCTGCTCTGCGGATGACCCGATCAAACAGGCGTATTAAATCCAGGTGGCTCACTAAAGCCATGGACCCTTGCTTACCAAACCAGACGCGTAGTCTTTGGGTTTTATTTGTATTGGGAACAAAATTGCCGGGAAATTCTGGTATTGGTGGCGGTGAAATCACAATGTTATGTCCGAAGTCTGTGCCGCAGACACCGCAGTGTGAGCAAGCTGCAAAAGAACAATCCGGGACTACTGCCGCTGCTAAAGCCCGTTTTAAGTCTTCCTGCAGCCATTTTTTATCGATGCCTGTGTCTATATTATCCCAAGGTAAGGGCATATTTAGGGAGTCTGGCGAAGGTAGTGGGGGAGTGAAAACCGAATTTACCCCCCTTCCCCTTCTCCCCTCAACTTTGTCTTCCTGGCTATCAAACAGATTCCACTCGCCCTTTTCTACCCGCCTATATTTCCAATCTAAACCAGCTTCGGCTATGGCTGTTTCCCAAGCACCAAAGGCTGCATCTAAATTTTCATACCAGGAATCCATACCGGCTCCTAATTCCCAGGCGCGACGGACTACTTTCCCTAGTGTGCGATCGCCTCTGCCCACAAAGTCTTCCATTGCCGAAATTCGGACATCGGTGAAATTCACCTTAACACCCCTAATGCGACGGAATTCTTGTCTGAGCAAGTTTTGTTTCCGTTTGAACTCTGTAGTAGAAACTGAGTGCCATTGAAAAGGCGTATGGGGCTTGGGTGTAAAGTTAGAAATTGTCAGGTTAAAGTTTAGTGGTTTTCTGCCTCTACCGCGACATTCTCGTTGTAGCCAACTGACTGTTTCCGCAATGCCTACCACATCGGCATCTGTTTCCCCCGGCAACCCAATCATGAAATATAACTTAATTTTATCCCAACCTTGTTCCCAAGCTGTCTTTACGCCTCTTAATAATTCTTCATTAGTTAAACCCTTATTTACAATATCCCGCATTCTTTGTGTGCCGGCTTCTGGCGCAAAAGTTAGTCCACCTTGCCTGGTTCCACCCAGAATCTTGGCAATATTTTCATCAAATCTATCTACCCGTTGACTAGGCAGTGTCAGGGAAATATTCTCCGTTTTTAACCGGTTTTTGATTTCCATCCCTACTGCTGGTAAGGACAAATAATCGGAACAACTCAGGGATAGCAAGGAAAACTCATTGTATCCAGTAGCCCGCATTCCTTTTTCAATGGTTGCTACTACCTGTTCTGGTTCCACATCCCTGGCTGGACGAGTCAGCATTCCTGGTTGACAAAAGCGACAACCACGTGTACATCCTCGCCGAATTTCCAGTGTGAGACGGTCATGGACGGTTTCCATGTAAGGAACTAAACCAATGGAATATGCTGGGATTGGGGTTGCTACCCTGCGGATAATTCGTTTTGGCACATCCTTTCGGCGAGGATGTACTGAGCCATCCGTTGCCATATCGTAAAATTGAGGGACATAGACCCCTGGTATCTGAGCCAAGTCTAGGAGTAGATTTTCCCGACTTAGTTTGCTTTGTTTCCCTTCTGCCAACACTAACCCAATTTCTGGTAGTAATTCTTCCCCATCGCCGAGGGCGAAAAACTCGAAGAAGTCGGCGTATGGTTCGGGGTTTGATGTGGCAGTCTGTCCCCCGGCAAAAATTAACGGGTAGTTACCCTCGGCTCTTTCTTGCCATGTGAGGGGGATTCCCGCTAGGTCTAACATTTCCAGGATATTAGTTGCTCCCAGTTCATAACTGAGACTAAAACCTAAAATGTCAAATTCTTCTAAGCGTCGCTTTGATTCTACGGCAAACAAGGGTGTATTGGTTGCCCTCAGTTTTGCTGCCAGGTCAGATCCTGGTAAATAAGAGCGATCGCATAATTGTTGGGGCTGGGCATTGAGGATATTATATAGAATAATATGCCCTAAGTTAGACGAGCCGACTTCATACACCTCTGGGTAGGTTAAAGCCCAGCGTATTGTGGCCTTATGCCAGGGTTTATGTACTGCCAATCGCTCATTACCCAAGTAACGCGCTGGCTTTAATATATCCGCTGTGATTAATTTCTCAACTGCAACAACCACTATGCTATCTTCTTAGCTACCTTAATTACAGCTAATCTACTATAATTTAGCATTAATGTAGCCTGTGCGGTACAGTTATTCAATCCTCATGGCCAGATTTTTGTAAAAATACACCTTTTTCCGTTGCTGAATCACAATCTACAATTATAAATTGCAGTTGTTGGTAGATTTATTTGGTACATTTATACTGTTACATATTCAACACCGTTTACTAACTTATCTATCCCGGTGTGGGTGAGGGTCGGGCAAGCGTAGGGGGACTAATTGATACTTTAACTGTACAGCGCCAACTTTTGCTTCTGATGTTTTCCCACCTATTCCGGTAACTTTGCCGAATTTTTATCAAACTTAAGATGTTTGATAAAATTGTCGTAAATACAGGATAAAATGTGTATCTGTATACTTTTTTTCCCATCCATCTGCAAAACAATCTACATAGACCGCCATAGAGGAGATAAAATCAGCGTAACTTTTCTGACAAAGCTTACGGGGTTAGTAACTCAAACTAATTAACTCACTCTCAGGTTTAGATGCAAAGACTTGATTTATTGTCATGCTGGACAGGGTTGCATACCAAGGTTAAAGACAGATTATTTATTCCATCCTCTAATGATATAGTTCACACCAGCATGAAAAATTCAATCACATTGTATACCTAACAGTATCTTGGACAGGAATTATCACATATAGTCTTGGTATATTACTGATGAGAACTAAATACATTATCCGTCAACTGGTTGAAAAAGCCCTTGATATTCAAAAATTAACCCCCGAAATCGAAAATGAAATCAATTCAGAACTAACTCAAATGGGTTACATTTCTGATGTAGATTATGAAGCTCTAGAGTTATTAATGGCAGAAATGGATGCGGGTAGGGTGAAGTTAGTACCCAGTTGGGGTTAAGTACTGCTTGCTGACCAGGGAAATCCCGGGTCATGGCTAGTGTTTTTCGCGGAAATTTAGTATTTATTTCACCGGTGTGGCGTAAACTGTGCTAATGAGCATCCATAACTTGCATTAGTCATAAACCACCATGCAGCCCGCTAAACGTTTAGAAAAAATTCCTCCTTATTTGTTTGCCGAACTTAACAGCAAACGGGAACAACTTGGGCTTCAGGGAGTTGATATCATTAATCTGGCACTGGGCGACCCAGATAAACCAACTCCTACTCAGATTCTTCAGAGTTTGTGAAATTATAGACAAATCTACAAAGTCACTTTACCAGGGGTAAACCTGATTGGAGTTACTCCTAACCCCTCTATCCCGTCTGCAAAAGCGTTCAGGACTGCTTTTCTTAATATGTTGTACGCCCCATTTAAA